>JAABRB010000451.1 GCA_011391185.1 Betaproteobacteria bacterium | reverse complement strand
TCGTCGCCATCACGACGCTCGACCCCTCCGACCTGCTGCGCGGCGAAGGCGACGGGATCCTGCGCGCCCGCGCCGGCTACGCCGGCGACGATGACTCGATCTTCGCCGGATTCACCGCCGCGGCGCGTGCCGGATCGTTCGAATCGCTGCTCGCCTACGCGCATCGCGACGGGCACGAGCTCGAACACGCCGGCGGCGGGCGGCCGTCGAATCCGCGCGACTACGACTCGGACGCGCTGCTGGCACGCATGGCCTGGGCGGGCCTCGGCCGGCCGCTGCGCCTGACGGTCGAGTGGAACCGGCAGCAGGACCTCACCGACGTCGATTCGCTGGAACTGTCCGGCGGCCGCTTCGCCAACACGATACTGATGCAGGGTGACGACGACTTCGAGAGTCTGCGCTTCCTGCTGGACCAGACTTTCGCGGTCGGCGGGCAGGAGGACCAGGGGCTGTGGCGGGCTTACTGGCAGGAATCGGAGCTGCGCCAGCTCACGCACGAGGAACGGCGCGCCGCGCCACCCGCGACACCGCCGCTCGCGATCGATCGCGGGTTCCACTATCGCGAGCGCGTGGCCGGGGCGGAGGTCGTGCTCGCGCGCGACCTCACGACCGCCGGCGGTCCGCACCGGCTGACCGGTGGCCTCGAATTCGCCGAAACGCGCGTGGTCGAACGGCGCGACGGACTGCAGACCAATCTCCTGACCGGCGCGACGACGTCGACGATCCTCGGCGAATCGCTGCCGGTTCGGGATTTTCCGGTGACCCTGATTCGCGAGGCCGGGGTCTACGTACAGGACGAGTGGCGGCCCGGTGACGGGCGCTGGTCGCTGATCCCTGCGCTGCGCGCCGACTGGTACCGGCTGGAGCCGTCCGTGGACGCGTTGTATGCGGAAGACAACCCGGATTCCCCGCCGGTCGGGATCGATCAGGGTTCGCTCTCGCCGAAGCTCGGGATCGGCTGGCGCGTGCGCGACGATGTCGCGCTGTTTCTGCAGTACGCACACGGCTTTCGTTCACCGCCCTTCGACGACGTCAACATCGGCCTCGACCTTCCGCAGTTCAACGTCCGCGCCATTCCGAACCCGGATCTCGAGCCCGAGCGCAGCGACAGCCTGGAGGTCGGACTGCGATTTTCGGGTGCGGCGGCCAGCGGCACGCTGAGCGTTTACGGCAGCCGCTACCGCGATTTCATCGAATCGCGGGTCAACATCGGCGTCGATGCCGATACCGGCACCACGTTGTTCCAGTCGCGCAACATCGCGAGCGCCGAGATCTACGGGGTCGAGGCGGCGCTTGACCTTGTCCTCGGCGCGTGGAGCTCGGCTCTTGCGGACTGGACCGGCCGCATCGCCTTCGCCTGGACCGAGGGCGAGGACACCGTCCGCGACGTGCCGCTCAACAGCATCGATCCGCCGCGCGGACTGCTCGGCCTGCGCTACGAGACGCCGTCGGGCCGGCTCGGCATCGGGCTGGACCTGACGCTGGTCGCGGCCAAGCATGACGTGAACGAAACGGCGGCGGCGCTATTCAAGCCGGACGGCTACGCGGTCGCCGATCTGAAGCTGCAATGGCGCTGGAGCAAACGCGTCACCCTGGACCTCGGCCTGTTCAACCTGACCGATCGCACCTACTACGAATGGTCCACCGTGCGCGGCCGTGCGCCGGGCGATCCGCTGCTGCCCCTGTACCGGGAGCCCGGCAGGAATGCCGCCGTCACGGTCTCCGCAACCTTCGACTGAGGGCTGTCAGTAGATGTCGTGGGTCGTGTTGTAGACGTTGAACTTGCCGGTCGGCGTGACCAGGCGCGGATCCTTGATCACGGCCTTCAGCTTGCGGGTCTTGTCGTCCACGACCACGAGCGCTGACTGCTGGTTCATGCCGTTCCAGACGGAGAACCAGACCTCGTCGCCGGCCTTGTTGAACTCCGGCTGCACGACCCGCTTCGGTCCCTCGCCGACGTCGGCCCATTCGGCGATCGGCAGGACCTCGTAACCGGCTTCGGGCTTGCGGATATCGAACACCGCGACGCTCTGGCTGATCTTCGGGTCCGGATTGAGCGGCGTGTCCACGTAGAGGTTGTTCGAGTGCGGGTGCGTCTTGACGAACAGCGATCCGCCGCCCTGCCCCTTCAGCACGCGCACCACCTTCCAGGCGTGTTCGGCGTGCTTGTCGGGATCGGTGCCGAGGAAGGTGATCTTCTCGTTGCCGAGCGCGCTCGTGATCCAGGCTGGCCCGAATTCCGGGTCCTCCACGTTCGCGCCGCGGCCCGGGTGGGGGATCTTGTCCACGTCCACAAGCGCCGCGAGCTTCCGTTCCTTCGAGTCGACCACCGCGATCTTGTCCGACTGGTTCGCCGCCGTCAGGAAGTACCGCAGCGTGCGGTCCCAGCCGCCGTCATGCAGGAAGCGGGCGGCGCCGATCTGGGTGACCTGCAGGTTGTCGATGTCGCTGTAGTTCACGAGCAGTATCTGTCCGGTCTCCTTGACGTTGACGATCCACTCCGGGTGCTCGTGCGACGCGACGATCGCGGCGACGCGGGGCTCCGGGTGGTATTCCTGGGTGTCGACCGTCATGCCGCGCGTGGAATAGATCTTCAGCGGTTCCAGCGTCTCGCCGTTCATGACCGCGAACTGCGGCGGCCAGTAAGTGCCGCCGATCGCGAACTTGTCCTCGTATCCCTTGTACTTGGAGGTCTCCACCGAACGCGCCTCGAGGCCGAGCTTGATCTCGGCGACGATTGCCGGCGTCTCCATCCACAGGTCGATCAGGTCCACTTTGGCGTCGCGGCCGACCGTGTAGACGTAGCGGCCCGAGTGCGACATGCGCGAGATGTGCACGGCATAGCCGGTGCGCAGGATGTTGATGATCTTCTTGGAGTCGCCGTCGATCAGCGCGACTTCGCCCGAGTCGCGCAGGGTCACGGCGAAGATGTTGTCGATGGCGTAGTCGTTCAGCTTGCGCGCAGGACGGTCGGCGGGCGGCACCAGCAGCTTCCAGCTGTCGCGCATTTCCTTCAGGCCGTATTCCGGCGGCGTCGGCGGCACGTGTTGCACGTAGCGCGCCATGATGTCCACGTCCGCGGGCGACAGGTCGCCCGAGGTGCCCCAGTTCGGCATGCCCGCCGGCGAGCCGTAGTTGATGAACACCTTCAGGTAGTCGGTGCCCTTGGCCTGGGTGATCTCCGGAGTCAGCGGCTTGCCGGTCGCGCCCTTGCGCAGCACGCCGTGGCAGCCCGCG
>JAABRB010000450.1 GCA_011391185.1 Betaproteobacteria bacterium | reverse complement strand
TCTGGGTGCGCACATCGCAGAACGGCGCGGTCGGCCTGCTCGCCGGCCAGACGGTGAAGAAGGACGGCTACACGCTGAACTGGGAGCACACGTTCGGCAACATCCAGGCGATGGCGCAATACGGCTGGACGGGTAACCTCAAGAACTGCGCGGCAGTCAACGCGGTGACCTGTACCGACACGTCGGCGAAGGGCTTCATGGTCGGCGGTCGCTACCTGCTGTCGAAGCGCACCTGGCTGTATCTCTCGTACAACCAGGTCACCAACAAGTCCAATGACTTCGTCGATTACACCGGTAGCGAAGTGACATCGACCAACCAGGGCATCAACACGCCTTACGGCGCGGATCCGCGGATCCTCGCATTCGGCTTCTTCCACAACTTCTAAAAAGCTGGCGTCGGCCAGTTTCCGAAGAAAACGGGCGCTTAGGCGCCCGTTTTCTTGGGCCGCGCAACGGTATGGTCGTAGAGGGAAGGATACGAACAGGAGGAAACCAGCCGGTTTCCTCCTGTTCGTATCCTTCCGGTTTTGGTTCTCCCGTCACCCTCCTTCCCGCGGACATGGCGGTAAAATCGGGGCTCAACCGAGGAGTCGCGATGAGTTCAGCTGAATATAGGATGCACGGCGCGGTCGCCGTGATCACGATGGACAACCCGCCGGTGAACGGCCTCGGTCACGATCTGCGGATCGGGATCATGGAAGGGCTGCAGCGCGCGTCCGCCGACGACGCCGTGAAAGCGGTCGTGATCGCCGGCACCGCGAAGGCGTTCTCCGGCGGCGCCGACATCAGCGAGTTCAACACGCCCAAGGCCTCCGCCGATCCCACGCTCCACCAGATCATCGACACGCTCGACGGCATGAAAAAGCCCGTCGTGGCCGGCATCGGCGGCTTCGCGATGGGCGGCGGCCTCGAGCTCGCGCTCGCGTGCCATTTCCGCGTCGCCGCGCCGGGCGCCCAGCTTGCGCTGCCCGAGGTGAACCTCGGCATCCTGCCCGGCGCAGGCGGCACGCAGCGTCTACCGCGCGCGATCGGCGTCAAGGCCGCGCTGGATCTCATGGTGTCGGGCAAGCCGGTGCCCTCGGACAAGGCCCCGGCCGGAATGGTCGACGAGATCGCGCAGGGCGACCTCGCCCAGGCCACGATCGCGTACGCCGAGAAGGTCGTCGCCGAGAAGCGCCCCCTGCGGCGACTGCGCGACGGGACCGTGACGCTCGACAATGCGGCGGCGTACTTCGCGGCGACCCGCGACCAGGTCGCGAAGCAATCGCAAGGCTACCCCGCGCCGCTCAAGATCGTCGCGTGCGCCGAGGCCGCACTGAATCTCCCCTTCGACGAGGGCCGCCAGTTCGAACGCGCACGCTTCGAGGAACTGGTGGTCACCACCGAGTCGAAGTCCCTGCGCCATGCGTTCTTCGGCGAGCGCGCGGTCGAGAAGATTCCCGACGTGCCCAAGGACACGCCGCTCATCGACGTGAAGAGCGTCGGGATCGTCGGCGCCGGCACCATGGGTGGCGGCATCGCCATGTCCTTCGTGAATGCGGGCATTCCCGTGAAGCTGCTCGAGCCGAAGCAGGACGCGCTCGATCGTGGCCTCGCGACGATCAGGAAGAACTACGCGGCGACCGTCGCCAAGGGGCGCCTCGCGCAGGCCGACATGGACAAGCGCATGGGCTTGATCTCGACGACCCGCGACTACGGCGACTTCAAGGAATGCGACCTCGTGATCGAGGCCGTATTCGAGCAGATGGCGATCAAGAAGGAGGTCTTCGGTCGCCTCGACGAAGTGGCAAAGCAGGGGGCGATCCTCGCCACCAACACCTCGACCCTGGATGTGAACGAAATCGCGGCCTCGACCAGGCGCCCCGAGAGCGTGGTCGGCCTGCATTTCTTCAGCCCGGCGAACGTGATGCGCCTGCTCGAGATCGTGCGCGGCGCGAAGACCGCCAAACCGGTGCTCGCGACGGCGCTGAAGCTCGCGCGGAAGATCAAGAAGGTCGGCATCGTCTCCGGCGTGTGCGACGGCTTCATCGGCAATCGCATGATGGAGGAGTACGCGCGCCAGGCCTTCTTCCTGGTGGACGAGGGCGCCTCGCCGCAGCAGGTGGACAAGGCGCTGCAGGACTGGGGCATGGCGATGGGGCCGTTCGCAATGCTCGACATGGCCGGTCAGGACATCGGGTGGGAGATTCGCAAGCGTCGCGCCGGCGAGAAGAGCGTGCGCGCCTATTCCGCGTGGCCGGATCGCGTGTGCGAGCTCGGCCGACTCGGCCAGAAGACCGGCGCGGGCGTCTACAAATACGAAGCGGGTAACCGCACGCCACAGCCCGACCCGGTCGTCGAGCAGCTGATCGACGCCTACCGCGAGGAAGCAGGCCAGAAGCCGCGCCAGATTTCGGACACGGAAATCGTGGAGCGCACGATCTACGCGCTCGTGAGCGAGGGCGCACGCATTCTCGAGGAAGGCATCGCGCTCCGTGCGGTGGACATCGACATGGTCTATCTGACCGGGTACGGCTTCCCGCGCTATCGCGGTGGACCGATGTTCTATGCCGACACCGTCGGCCTCAAGAACGTCCTCGCTGCCGTCGAAAAGTACGCCAAGGGCTACCACGGCGAGTGCTGGAAGCCGGCGCCATTGCTGGCGAAGCTCGCCGCGGCGGACAAGACCTTCAACTGAGCCGGACGGCGACGCAGAGTTCGGTCTCTCGATGAAATTCGAAGACGCCCAGGCGCACTGGAATGCGCGGTTCTCCGGGGAGGACTATCACTTCGGCACCGAGCCGAACGTCTTCCTCGCGAGCCAGGCGAAGCTTTTCCGACCGGGAATGTCGACGCTGTGCGTAGCGGACGGCGAGGGTCGCAACAGCGTCTGGCTCGCAAGGCGCGGATTGCGCGTCACCGCGTTCGATATCTCTCCGGTCGGCGTGGAGAAGGCCCGCCGCCTCGCCCGCGCGGCGGACGTCGAGATCGATTACCGCGTCGCAGACATCAACACCTGGGATTGGGACACCGCAGCATTTGATCTCGTGGTGGTGATTTTCATCCAGTTCCTCGCACCCGCGGAGCGCGCCACAGTATTCGCCGGCATTGCCCGAGCGGTCGCGCCGGGCGGCCATCTCATCATGCAGGGCTACCAGCCGCGCCAGGTCGAGTACGGGACTGGCGGCCCGCCGATCCCCGAGAACCTGTATACGGAAGCACTCCTGCGCAACGCATTCCGAGACTTCGAGTTCCTGCACCTC
>JAABRB010000449.1 GCA_011391185.1 Betaproteobacteria bacterium | reverse complement strand
CGGCGACGAGCTGGTGCCGCCGGGCAGCAATGCCGGGCCCGACCGCACCATCGCCTCCAATCCGCTTTCGCTCGCAGCGCTGCTGCGCACCGAGAACGCGGAAATCCTCGATCTCGGCATCGTGCCCGACAAGCTCGACGCCACCGCGGCCGCGATCCGCAAGGCGCGCGATGCCGGCGTCGATATTCTCGTCACGCTGGGCGGCGCTTCGGTCGGCGAGCACGACCTGGTCGCAAAGGCTTTGGCCGCCGAGGGTGTGAAGATCGACTTCCACCGCGTCGCGCTGCGGCCCGGCCGGCCCATGCTGCTGGCGCGCATGGGGGCCACGCGCGTGCTCGGCCTGCCGGGAAATCCGGTTTCGTCTTACGTTTGCGCGCTGCTGTTTCTCGTGCCGCTGTTGCGCAAGCTGCAGGGCCGTACTGATTTTCTGCCGCAGACGGAACCCGCGATCCTCGGCAAGCCGCTGCCCGAAAACGACCACCGGCAGGACTATCTGCGCGCCAGAATCGAGCGCGAGCCCGACGGCCGTCTCAAAGCGACCGCCCTCGATCGCCAGGACAGCTCCATGCTGGCCTATCTCTCCGGCGCCGGCGGGCTACTGATTCGCGCCCCCCACGCTCCGGCCGCCAAAGCGGGCGATCCTTGCCAGGTTCTTCGCTTCGCCGACTGATCGCTCGGCGATCCCAGCCAAACTTTAGCAAGCAAAATAATCAAGCCTATCCAAGGCTTTAAGCCGACACATTGATTCGAATTTTCAACGCCGCCAGCGCCCGCAAGCGCCGCCGGACCCCCGTTAGGGCCTTTTTCACGGTTGAAGAACACAACTGGAACGGATAGTTTCCGTTCATGCTTTGTTTCTGACCCGCCCCGGGCCCGGAACCAAGCCCGAGAACAAGCAAGAAAGGCGAGCGCCGCCATGCTGACCCGCAAGCAATACGAACTCCTCCGCTTCATCCACGAGCGCGTGAAGGAGTCGGGCGTGCCGCCCTCCTTCGATGAAATGAAGGACGCCCTCGACCTGCGCTCCAAGTCCGGCATCCATCGCCTGATCACCGCGCTCGAGGAGCGCGGCTTCATCCGCCGCCTCAAGAATCGCGCCCGCGCGCTCGAAGTGATCCGCATGCCCGACGCCTCGCTGCCGGGCGCGCCCAGCCGCTCGCGCGGCTTCGCGCCGAACGTGATCGAGGGCAGCCTCGGGCGCGTGCGCACCAATTCCGAAGACGAAGGCGGCCGCCCGGTTTCGATTCCGGTCATGGGCCGCATCGCCGCCGGCACCCCGGCTGCGGCGATCCAGAATCGCAGCCACACCATCCAGGTGCCGCCGGAAATGCTGTCCTCGACCGGCGAACATTTCGCGCTCGAAGTGCGCGGCGATTCCATGATCGAGGCCGGCATTTTCGAAGGCGACGTCGTCCTGATCCGCAAATCCGAAGCCGCCGACACCGGCGACATCGTCGTGGCGCTGATCGACGACGAGGAAGCCACGCTGAAAAGACTTCGCCGCAAGGGCGCCTCGATCGCGCTCGAGGCCGCCAACCCGGCCTACGAGACCCGCATCTTCGGCCCGGATCGCGTGAAGATCCAGGGCAAGATGGTGGGGCTGTATCGGAAGTATTGATCGTCGTCATTCCGGGTCGCCGCGTAGCGGCGAGCCCGGAATCCATAACCACCGTCCGTGAATATGGATTCCGGGCTCGCGGGCTTCGCCCGCGCCCCGGAATGACAGTCTAGGGCTCCTCCACCTCCCCCTCCGGCACGTCGGGCACCGGCACGTCGCCGGGGCGCGGGCGTTCATCGATTGCCGACGCGGGAGCCGCGGGCTTCCGCCGAGCGAGGCGATCAAGCACGGCCGGGTCGGGCGGCGCCGGCCGGCCGTACCAGGGCCGATCCGCGTAGGGCGAGCGCGCCGTTTCCGCCACCCACTTTCCGTCGATCCGCCGCAGCGAAATCGCCCCGGTGGTCGAGAGCGTGCGCCGGTCGATGCCCGGCGCGGCGCAGGCCTCCGGCAATTGGCTTTTGCTCACGACCAACGCGGCATCGCGGCAATCGTCGGCGAAAGCCTCGGGCCTAAGCGCCACGGCCACGACGGTCCCGTCCGCGAGCCTTGCGACGCATCCATTCGCATCGCAGGTAAACCCGGTGGCGAGCTCATCCTTGGTCGTGCGCGCATCGGCCTCCGCCGCGAGCCAGCTCAGCGCCGCGAGCCGCCCGCGATTGGCGCCATGGATCGTAAGCTTGCCGTCGGCCCCGCGCACGGCCAAAGCCTCGGCGTCGGCGTCGATGTAAATATCCGGCCGCGTGACGTAGAGCGCCAGCACCAGCGCAACAGCCAATAGCGGCAAGCCCGAAAGCTTCAGGCGCGAGACCGGGATCGTGAGCAGCAGGAGGCCAGCGGCGGCACACAGCAGCGCCCCCGCCCCGAAGGCGCCGACCCGGCCCTCGGCGCCCGGCAGCGCCGCGACCCAGCGTGCGATCGTGAGCATGCCGTCGATGCCCCAGCCCATGGCGATCCAGAGCGGCGCGTCGAAGCCGAACGGGATCAGCAGCACCGCGATCAGCCCCGCCGGCATGATCACGAACGCGATGAGCGGCATGGCGAGCAAGTTCGCCAGCACCCCGAACGGCGCTAGGCGGTGAAAATGAAACGCCACGAATGGCGCGGTGGCGAGTCCCGCCACGAACGAGGTCGCGGTGCCGAGCAACAGCCAGCGCCCTGCTCCCGCCGCTGTTCGCCCGATTGCGCCGGCGCGCGGCGCCGGCGGCAGCGCCATTTCCCGGCCGAAGCGGTCGTACATGGCGACGATCGCAAGCGTCGCCGCGAACGACATCTGGAACGAGGGATGCAGCATCGACTCGGGCGTCAGCACCAGCACCGCGAGCGCCGCCGCGGCGAGCGTGCGCAGCGTCAGCGCCGGCCGGTCCACGAGCACCCCGAGCAGCACCAGCGCGATCATGATGAAAGAGCGCTGCGTCGCGACCTCGCCGCCGGAAAGCACCAAGTAGCCCCCCGCCCCGGCGAGCGCGACCACCGCCGACCATTTCTTGATCGGCCGCCGCAGCGCCAGCCCCGGCACCAGCGCGAGCAAGCCGCGCACCAGGCCGAACAGCGTGCCCGCCACCAGCGCCATGTGCAGGCCCGAGATCGAGATCACGTGGTAGAGGCCGGAGACGCGCATGGCCTCGTTCACTTCCGCCGAGATGCCGTCGCGGATGCCGGTCACCAGCGCCACCGCCATGGCGCCGGA
>JAABRB010000047.1 GCA_011391185.1 Betaproteobacteria bacterium | reverse complement strand
GAGGAGGGGTGGCTGCGCAGCAGCCGGGGTGGTGTTCCAGAGCCTCTCCAGAGCGAGCGGTTCCGTGCGCTGACCAATGCCTCAACCACCCCGCCGCCTTCGGCGGCACCCCTCCTTGAAAAGGAGGGGAAAAAACATGCGCTGCGCCTGCGCCGCGCTACCGCAAGCCGCTCGCCTTGGCCTGTGCATGGGCGACCGCGGACTGATCCTTCTCGGCAAGTCCGTGCGCAACCGCGCCGATCAGCCGCTCCCGCCACACATTGGCGCTCGGCAGCGGCACTGCAACGTCCTCCGCAGCGTCGAGCGCGAGGTTCGCATCCTTGAGTCCGAGAATCGCGGTGATGCCGACGCGATCGTAGTCTTCGTCGGCAATGATCTTGCCATAGCCCTTGTAGGCGGGACATGCGAAGAGTACGTCGGTGAGTACCTCGTAGAAGAGCTGGCGCGCCACGCCGTATTTCTCCACGAGCACGAACCCCTCGCCGAGCGCCTCGATCGCACAGCCGAGGACCATGTTGTGCGCAACCTTGATCGCGGCAGCAGTCGTCTGATCGGTTCCCGCCTCGTACGTTTTCCGGCCGATGACGTCGAACAGCGGCCGGCAGCGCGCGACTGCATCAGCGGGGCCGGCCGCAAAAATCCCGATCTGGCCGGTGGCGGCAACCTCCGGGCGGCCCTGCACCGGCGCCGCGACGAAAACCTGTCCGGCATCCGCGTGTGCCTGGCTGATCGCGCGCGTGACGGTGACGCTGTGCGTGCCCATGGCAACGTGGATCGCCCCCTTGGGCAGCGACTCGAGCAGGCCGCCCGCACCGCGTGTTACTTCCTCCAGCGCCTGGTCGTGGGCGAGCATGGTGATCACCACTTCCCGCCCCTCGCAGGCGCCCGCGATCGCTTTCGCAAGTTTCGCGCCCGCCTTGACGAGCCCCGCCGCCTTCTCCGCGGTTCGGTTGTACACGCAGAGTTCGTGGCCACCTCCGACCACCCGGCCGGCAATTCCCTGGCCCATGCGGCCCAGTCCGATGAATCCGACCTTCATATGCGGCTCCTGAACATTAGGAAACTGTGCAAGGGTTACCTAGGTCAGCTCGCCCTTCACCCACTCCAACTCGTTCACCACGTAGTCGGTGATATCGCCGGTCTTCAGGTGGTCGGGCAGAACGTCCCACGTATAGGTTTCGATCTCGACCTGATCGGAGACCGGGTCGGCTTTGTGCACCTTGAGCGCCTCTTCGATGGCCGACCGGGTCGTTTTGAAGTCGCCGAGATCCTCGAGGAATACCGGGACGTGGAAATGAATGCGCCATTCACGCGGCCCGGGATCCGTCTCCCACGCCTCGAATGCCTGCGGCAGATCGATGTACTGCCGTGTTTTGCCGTCCCTGTGCTCGATGGTCTGATGCAGGTACACCGGATCGTCGTAGGCCTTGAGCGCGTTCACGATATCCTGGTTGACTTCCGGAATCCGGACCGCCGCTGCCGCCTGGAGCTTGAACACCGGAATGCCCGCGCCCTTCAGGGATTTCAGCGAGTCGGCAATGTTCTCGTACTCGACCGCCTGATGGCAGATATCGTAGACCGTCCCGAGATACCGACGCAGCGCGTCGTGCGCCTGTTTCGTCGAACGGCCGGTTGCCTTCGCAAGAGTCGCGGCGGACGCGTCGGTGTAGAGGTGGTTCTGGAAGTAGTCGATGACTTCGGAGGTCAGCTCCAGGAAACAGGCCGGCTCCGGCTCGAGCGCGAGCTTCACCCGCCTGCCGGTGCGTTCTTCGAGCTTCACCAGGTGCGCAACGGTCTTGAGCACCTGCCGGGTGTAGGCATCGACGACGTCGCTGCCGGTGACGCGCGGCTTGAAGCCGCAAGGCGGGCTCTGGATGGACGGGGCAACCCCCTCAAGCGCGACCTCCGCCAGGATGTCGGCGACCATCATCGTGTAGTTCGCCCGCTCGTCGCTGCGCCAGTCGGGTTCGTAGACGAGCTCCTTGACGGGCTCGCCCTTGAAGGGGCCATGCGGAAAGGCATTCGCCGTGAACAGGTACATGTCGTTGTTGGCGAGAAACTCCTTGAGCTTGGCGCGCTCATCGGGATCGCCGGTCAGCGTCGCGGCCGACTTTCCGGAGATTCGCAGCGAGACACCGAACCGCTTGTCGGGCGAAAAGCGCTTCTTCACGGCCGGAACATAGCGCGTGAGGCTGTCCCACATCTCGCTCCAGGTGTCCCCCGGGTGAACGAGCGTCGAGTAAGTGAGATGCCCGAGCTTGCCGCCTAGATCCATGTGCTACCCCTTCGAATGAATGATTGCCTGCGCGGCATTGCGCACGCCGTACCGCAGAAATACAAAGATCGGCGGCGCGTCATTGCACCTTCTTAGTCTTGCCCGCCGCGGCCGATTTGATGATCGCCTCGGTGACCGCCGCACCGTGGATCATTTCCTGCGTCGTGATCGGGAACGACGGACCGCCTTCCGCGGCCCTGGCGAACGCTTCGAGCGCGGCGCGCGAGGTATCGAAGATGTCCGCCTCCCACGTCTCGGCGGGTCCCTTTACGGGCTGGAACGTGCAGCTGCCGAATAGCCGGGTGCGCCGTTCCTCCGAAGATGCGCCGGCGACGTGCGTCACGCCCTCGAACCGGATCCAACCCTTGGAACCGTAGACCTGCAACCTGAAGCCGCCGCCCGTCGCCATCATGGTTACGAGGTAGGCGGACATCCCCTCCTTCATGCGGAAGAGGACCGAGGTCGTGTCGTCGGTTTGGATCTGGACCGCGCGGCGCATGCTCATGCAGTAGACGTCTTCGATCTCGCCGAAATTGTCGATCAGGGCGTCGATGAAATGCACGCCCATGGGCGTCAGCCCTCCGCAGGGAGTTTCTTCACTGTTGGCCCGCCAGTGCTCGGGTTTCAGCAGCAGCGCGTTGGGCGAGCTCATCGTGCCTTCGACATGCAGGATCGTGCCGAGCGTTCCGCTGCGAATCCGCTCGCGCAGATCCGTCATGGCGGGGTGCAAGCGCCGGTTGTACCCCAGGCCGAGTGTCACGCCCTTCTTCTCCACCGCCTTGACGGCGCGGATCGCTTCCGTGCGGGTCAATGCGAGCGGCTTCTCGCAGAAGATGTGCCTGCGTCGACGCGCCGCCGCGATGATCTGCTGGACGTGCATGGAATGCGGCGTGGCGAGGACCACGGCATTCACTTTCCGGTCCTTCAACAGCTCCTCGAAGCTCCCGCGCAGCACGAAGCCCTGGTCCCGGGCGAATCCTTCCACCTCCGGCGTGACCGTGCGCGTCGTTCCGGCGACGAACCGGATCGCGTCGCTGCCCTGAACGGCCTCCACGAGCGTCTTGCCCCACCAGCCGAGTCCGACGATTGCGGCATTGATCATGAGTCCTCCTTGTCCCTTCGATCGGTTTTCGCGTCGATCCGGCGCACGTGTGCGATTCGCGGCGCCGGCCCAACAGTGCCTCCGGCGATCAGTCGATTGCGCCCGACCAGTCCCGCGTCTCGATGATTTCGCGCAGACGCTTGAGGAAGGCCGCCGAGTACGCGCCGTCGAAAGCGCGATGGTCGAAGGACTGCGCAAGCACGCCCACCGGGCGGATTGCAATAGCGTCACCCGACGCGCTCTCCACGACCACCGGTTTCTTGCGCACGCCGTCGGTCGACAGGATCGCGACCTGCGGCTGGTTGATGATCGGCGCAGTGATGAGCGTGCCGAAGGGTCCGGAGTTCGAGATGGTATAGGTTCCGCCCGCAAGATCATCGGGCGCAATCGAGCCACCGCGCGCGCGATTGGCAAACGCGTGAATGGCGCGCGCCAGATCTGCGACGGATTTTCCCGAAGCTTCCCGGATCACCGGCACCATCAATCCTTCGAATCCGAGATCGACGGCAATGCCGAGGTGAACCTGCGGATGCACGACGAGATTGTCCCCGTCGATCGAGGCGTTGATGCGGGGAAAATCCGCGATTGCGTCGATCGCCGCCCGGGCGATGAAGGGAAGATAGGTCAGCCCGAATCCCTCGCGATCCCGCCACGCCTTGCCGCGTGCACTACGCACGGCTTCAATCGCGTGAAAGTCGACCTCGACCGCCTGCAGCACGTGGGGGCTGGTGGCCTTGGAGCGCACCATGTGCGCGCCGATCTGCTTGCGAATCCGGCTGAGCGGCACGACCGCGCCGCTTTTTCCGCCGGTTTGCGGCGCCCTGGCCGGCGCGGCAGCAGCTTTCGCCCCGCCATCGACCACTGCGAGGACATCTTCGCGCGTGATGCGTCCACCCCGGCCGGTCCCGTTGATCTTTGACGGATCGAGGTTGTGTTCGGCGAGCAGGCGGCGCACGACCGGTGAGAGCGGGAGATCCCCATCTGCGGATTGCGCCACGGCATCCGGCCGACTCGGGGCGGCCTCTCCGCCCGACGCCGGCGTGCCCGATGCTCGCGCGGGTGCCGCCGATGCGGCTGCGGTTGCGACAACGCCCACCACCTCGATCACGGCGAGCCGCGTGCCGACTGCGACGGTTTCACCTTCCGCGACGAGGATTTCCTTCAGGACGCCGGTGGCGGGCGCCGGAATCTCCATTGCAACCTTGTCGGTTTCGACGTCGAACAGCAATTCGTCCGCCTTCACCTTGTCGCCGGACTTGCGGTGCCAGGTGACGACGGTGCCTTCGGTCACCGTCTCGCCGAGCTGCGGCATTACGACATCCATACCTTCTCCTCAACCCATCGACTTGCGGATGGTCTCGACAATGCGTGCCGCGGTGGGGATCGTCGCGTCCTCGAGCGAATCGGCGCTCGGCAGCGGCAAGTGCGGCGTGGTGATGCGCACGATCGGTCCGTCCAGATCGTAGAAACACTCTTCGGCCACGATCGAGGCGATTTCTGCGCCCCAGCCGCAGAGTCGCGGATTTTCCTCGACCGTGAACATCCGGCCAGTCTTTGCCACCTGCGCGAGGATCGTCCGGGTGTCGAGCGGCACGAGCGAGCGCACATCGACGACTGTTGCGGAAATGCCGTGTTGGGCCTCGAGCGTCGTCGCGGCCTCGAGCGCCCGCGGCACCATCGCGGCGAGCGCGACGATCGTGGCGTCCTTACCCTCACGGAGCACCTTCGCGACCCCCAATTCATCCACGTGCTCGCCATCGGGCACGTTCCCCTTGTTGCCGAAGAGAAACTTGTGCTCGAAGAAGATCACCGGGTCGTCGCTGCGCACGGCTGCGGCCATGAGCCCCACTACATCGGCCGGGGTTGATGGCGCCACGACTTTCAGCCCGGGAATCGCCATCGCCCAGTTCTCCACGCTCTGCGAATGCTGGGCGCCGAAACGCACGCCACCGCCGTTTGCAGCGCGTATCACAAGCGGAATCTTGATCTGTCCGGCCGTCATGTAGCGCGTCTTGGCGATCTGGTTGACCACGAGATCCCAGCAGACGGCGAAGAAGTCCGAGAACATGATTTCCGCGATCGGGCGCAAGCCGGTCATTGCCGCGCCCATCGCCGCGCCGATGATGGCCTGCTCGGAGATCGGGGTGTCGCGCACGCGCTTCGGCCCGAATTCCTCGAAAAGTCCGACGGTCGTCTTGAACACTCCGCCTGCTGCTGCAACGTCCTCGCCGAGGAACACGACCCGCTCGTCGCGGCGCATCTCCTGCGCAATGCCGGCGGCGACGGCGTCCCGATAAGTCAGTTCCGCCATGCTGCACCTCCATCGGCCCAGACATCCTGCTCGATCAGCTCCAGCGGCGGGGGCGGTGAGGCGCGCGCGGCATCGGTGGCCTCCTCGACCAGCCGCATCGCCGCGGCCTCCATGTCGTCGAGCGTCTTGGCGGGAACGCCGAGTTTCGTGAGGCGCTCGCGATAGATCTTGAGCGGATCGCGTTCGAGCCACTTCTCCAGTTCGCCGGCGGGCCGGTACTTCGCGGGATCCGCCCGCGAGTGCCCGCTGTGGCGGTACGTCTTGGCCTCGATCAGACTGGGACCCTTCCCCGCGCGGGCCTTGGCAAGCGCCGTCTGGGCCACGTGATAGACGGCGTCCGCATCATTGCCGTCAACGATGATGGACTCCAGGCCGTAGGCGGACGCCCGGTCGGCCGCCGGATGCTCGACGGCAGTCACGGCGCTGATCGGCGTGTACTCCATGTAGAGATTGTTCTCGCACACGAATACGACCGGAAGCTTCCACACGACGGCGAGATTCAGGGCTTCGTGAAACGCGCCGATGTTGGTCGTACCGTCGCCAAAGAAGCAGACCGCCACCTGCTCGGTGCCGCGATACTGCGCGGACCACGCGGCGCCGACGGCAATCGGCAGATGGGCCCCGACAATCGCATACGAACCCATTGCGCCCTTTTCGACGTCCGTGAGGTGCATCGACCCGCCCTTGCCCTTGAGCAGCCCGCATACCCGGCCCATCAGCTCGCCGAGCACGCCCGTCATCGATGCGCCGCGCGCCTGGGTGTGGGCATGCCCACGGTACGTGCAGAACGTCCAGTCGTCGGGACGCATCGCGACGCCGAACGCCGCGGCAATAGCCTCCTGGCCGAGCGCGAGGTGACTGGTCCCCTTGATGAGGTTCTGCAGGAAGAGATCGTAGGCGCGCTTTTCGCAGCACCTGAGCTCGAGCAGCAGCCGGTAGAGGCGGAGGCGCGTGTCGCGGTCGATATCCGAGTCCGCAGCGGGCGCCGCTGCGGTTTTTCGTTTAGCTGATGTAGCCATGGGTCCTCGATGGATTGCGTTGCCACGGAAGAAATGCAACGCGACTGGCGGCGACATGCAACGATCCTTCCTCGACGTCGCAGATCGTCGACAACGCGTCGCCGCGGTTGCGGTCAATACTTGTTGGCGACAGGCAGTTCGTTTGCCGGGTAGAGGGTGATGATCTTCGCGCCCGTCGGAGTGAGCACGACCTCTTCCTCGATGCGCGCCGCGGAGACGCCGTCGGTCGCCGGACAATACGTTTCGACGGCGAACACCATTCCCGCCTTCAGCTCGTAGGGTTCCTTGAACGAATTGAGCCGGGAAATGAGCGGCCGCTCGTGCAGGCCCAGCCCGAGGCCGTGGCAGAAGTTGAGCCCGAATGCCGCCATCTCGGAGTCGAATCCGATCTCCGTGCACTTCGGAAACATCTTCGCCACCTTGTCCGACGCGACACCGGGCTTGAGCATATCGATCGCGTCATCCATCCACTGGCGCGCCTTCTTGTAGGCGTCGAGCTGCGGCCGGGTGGCCCTGCCCACGCTGAATGTGCGGTAGTAGCAGGTCCGGTAGCCCATGAACGTGTGCATGACGTCGAAAAACGCCTGATCGCCGGGGCGGATGATGCGGTCGGTGAAATTGTGCGGATGCGGGCTGCAACGCTCGCCGGCGATCGCGTTGATCGCCTCGACGGAATCCGAGCCCAGCTCATACAGTCGCTTGGTCGCGAGCCCCACGATCTGGCTTTCCTTCACGCCGGGCTTCAACGCCTCGGCGATGTCCTGGTACACGCCGTCGACCATCGCGGCCGCGATGTTGAGGAGCGTGATCTCGTCGTGGCTCTTGACCTCGCGCGCATCGAGCATCATCTGCTGCCCGTCGCGGATCTCGATGCCCTGTTTCTGCAGGGCGAACATCATGGGCGGCTCGCACATGTCCAGCCCGAGCGGCATGTCCGCCACGCCCTCCGCGACGAGGAGCGCCTTGATCTCTTTCGCCGCCTCCTCGAACAGTCCGACCTTGGGACCGATCGCACCCCGCATGCCGGGATTTCCCGCGCGGCAGTGGTCTTCCAGCAGCCACGGGCAATTGAGCTTGTGATGCCGGGCGGCGGATCCGAAGTCCCAGATGTACGGCTCGCCGTTTCCCGTGAGCAGCGTGTAGCGAATGAGCTTGTCGCGCGCCCACTCGCCGATCACCGTGCTCGATATGTAGCGGATATTGTATTGATCGAAGCACAGCATCGCCCCCAACCCGGACCTGGCAAGCGACTGGCGGGTGCGCGCAAGCCGGTATCGGTGCAGCCGCCGGAAATCGACCCGCTCCTCGAAGTCCACCTGCATCGGCCCGGGCGCCTGCAGCGGCCGATGCCAACGGTGGTTCGGATCGATGTCCTCGGGCTTGATGACGATCGGTTCGATGCTTTTCTTGCGGGCCATCTTGTCCTCCAAGATATGTCGTCAATCCGGATCGGCGTCGCTCCGCCGCGCCGTCCGGACCGATATCCGTGCTGGCGAGTCGTGCCGCTTGCCACCTGTACGCGGGGACGTACGCAGGTGACGGACGCGCCACCGGGTCGCAACGCCAAAAGACCGCGCCTGAATGCGCGCCCGGCACGTGATGAACAACTCCGGCGCGCGCCATCGCCCGCCTGCGTTTGGATCTCCCCCGGCTCGATCGAAGTTATCGAAATATCGTACCGGTGTCAATTTCTATCGATATTTCTACGGCTCACTCGGGACACAGTCGCCTCTCCCGAGCGCGGGTTCGCATTACGACGTCCGCACGAACGAGTACTTCGGATCGGCGGCAAGGCATTCCGCTTCGTGAATGCCGAGCTCCTTGCGCACCACATTCGTGCCCAGGACCAGCGACACCATCTTGTAGACAGCATGCCGGCGGCTCATTCCCTCGCGTCCCATTCCGCAATCCGAGCACGCGATGAGGCGTTCGACCGGAATGTGCTGCAGCGCGAGGCGCACCGCATCGGCGACCTCCTGCGGGCTCTCGACCTGCAACGTGTGGTGATCGATGACGCCGATGCCGATTTTCTTTTCGGTGATCTGCTTGCCGATCGCTTCGAGATCGATCGCGCCGGAGCTGCGCGTTTCGAAAGTAATGACGTCGGCGTCCACCTGGTTCAGCAGCTCGAGCGCCGGCTTGTAAGTCTGCACCGATGCAAACATGCGTTGCTGGGACGGATTTCCCCAGCACGTGTGGCACCAAACTTCCGTTTTCGCGCGCAGCCCTTTGACGGTGTTGTTGAATACCTTCAGCATGAACTCGGGGTTGATGACCTTGTCGACGAAACCGCGGGCCGCCAGCAGGTGGATCTGCGGCTCCTCCATCTGGATGACCGGGCAGCCGGCATCGGCGAGATCGTGCAGCTCCTCGTTGAACGCGTCGCTCAACGCCATGATGCGCGACGGCATGTCCTTGTAGTGCTTGTCCTGGACCGCGAATGCCACCAGCTCGGGCGTGACCGTGCCGAACTTGACCGGCTTCTTCGTCAGCCGCTGCGCCGCCTTCCAGAGCTCGGTGTATTGCATCTCGCCGCGTCCGACGGGCCCGGTAATCACCGGCATGACCCGTGCCTCCAGGTAGTCATGGAGGATATGACCGCGCGGGAACCCGATGCCGCCCGCGCCCACCCGCGCGAGCTGAGGATGATCGTGCTCGAAGCCCGCCATGTGATGCGGCGGGTAGCTGGTCCAGCTCTGCCCACCGACATCCTCGTCGAAGCGACAGTCCCCGTCGGTGCAGATGTCCAGGCCCGCAAGCTCCTGGTCGCGGAGATAGACGGAAAGCGCATCGGTGTACTGCTCCCGGTAGCGCGAGTTCACCATCGCGTTCAGAAACGAGCGCGTGCCGAGATTTTCCGTGTACCAGGCGGGACGCGGCAGCGAGCCTATGACGGTGGTTGGCAGTACGGTATTGGCAGTGGCTCTGAACATGGTCTCCCCCTCGTAGGGTGATGAATACAACTCGGAAATTGACGTGCGAATTATCGTATCACGGCGGAAACCATGCAAAAGCCGCAGAGTGTTCGCGGAATGGGCCGTGGGACATTGCCCAACTCCCGCGGCGGAACCGGCATTGCGGCTCGACTGCGCGACGCCCCCCCGCACAGCGGAGCCAAGGCTCACCACTTACAATGACATTCCCGCTGGAGAAGCGGTCAACCGTGCGCCGACCGCTCGAGGCCGGCTCCATGTCCGATCCGCACACCGAGGAGGCGCCACCATGCTGTTCGTCATGTTCTGCATCGATCGACCGGGTGTCGAGGAAAAGCGTCGGCAGACCGTTCCCGCGCACGTCGAGTATCTCGCCACCAACCCGATCAAGGTCGTCATGTCGGGGCCGCTGGTCTCCGACGACGGCGCGAAGACCATTGGCAGCCTGTATCTGCTCGACGCCGCGAACCGCGCGGAGATCGAGAAATTCCAGCGCGCGGACCCGCTGTACAATGCGGACATCTGGGAGACGGTCGAAGTCCGCGCATTCAACAAGCGACTCGGCTGACGGGCGACGTCGTTGCCCGCAAGCGCTGTAACGCCAAGGAGGCAGGAATGGATCTGGGACTGAAAGGCAAGAACGCGGCGATCTCGGGCTCGAGCCAGGGCATCGGCCATGCAATCGCCATGGCCCTCGCGGCCGAAGGATGCAATATCGCTTTTTCCGGTCGAAACGAAGAGCGCCTCAAGAAAGCGGTCGAGGAAGCGAAGGCGAAGGGCGTCAAAGCGGTTGCGATCAAGTGCGATTTCTCGAACCGTGCCGGCTGCGAGAAGTTCGTCGAGGACGCAGTCGCGGGCCTCGGCGGTCTGGACATCCTGGTCAACAACGTGGGCGGCATGGTTCCGGGAACGCTCGATGGGCTCACCGAGGAACAATGGGGCGTGGTGATCAACACGAACCTGATGTCTTACGTCTGGACCACTCGAGCCGCCATCCCCCACGTCAAGAAATCGAAAGCCGGTCGCATTCTCAACGTATCGGGCGTGAGCGGCACACAGCTGATGCCGGGCGCGCTGACGACCACCATTCCAAATTCGGCCATTATCGCGTTCTCCAAGCTGATGGCCGCCGAAGTGGCGCCGCACGGGGTGACAGTCAACAACATCTGCCCGGGGATGACGGCCACCGAATCCTGGGGGCCGCGCGCCGAAGGCATGGCGAAGGTCCGCAATACGACGCCGGAGGGTGTTCGACAGGCGATGGCGGGTCAGACGCTCCTGGGCCGCTGGGCCGAGACGCGTGAAATCGCCGAGGCGGCCGCGTTCCTGGTGTCGGAGCGGAATTCCTACATGACCGGCACGACGGTCGAAGTCGACGGCGGGTTTACAAAGTATTTCTAAGCGCCCCAACCGCTCCTTTCATAGGGGCTGCCAAGCAGCCGGGGCGGAAGACAAGAACCAGCAGGTCACGAACGGGAGGAAACCGGCTGGTTTCCTCCTGCGGGGAAAACCGAAGGTCACGAACAAGAGGAAACCGGCTGGTTTCCTCCCATTACCCTCCTTCCCGCTAGGATCGCGTCGCGGACTCATTCGTCGTCCAGTCCGCGGATAACGCGCCGGATCACGTCGAACGAGAATCCGCGTCCCTGCAGGAATCGCCCCTGCTTCGCGCGCTCCGCAGCACTTCGGGCGGGCGATCCGAAACGCTTCTTCCAGACTTCGCGCGCCCGCTCGAGCTCGCTCGTGTTCAGCTCACCGGCGATACGCTGAACCGCGTCGGCCGCCACACCCTTGCCGCGTAGTTCGCGTGCGACCCGGGCGGCACCGAACTTTTTCGCCAGCGCCTCGCCCCGGACGGCGGCATAGCGTTCATCCGAGATGAGGTTGCGCCGCGCCAGCTCATCCAGAACGGCCTGTAACTCTTCCGGGGACTCGGCGTGCGGAGCGAGCTTGCGGTCAAGCTCGGCGCGCGTGTGCTCACGCTGCGCGAGGTGGGCAACCGCCCGCTCGCGCAGCGTGAGCGCTTTCTTCAAGTGCAGTGCTCAGGCCTCGACCGTCTCGGTCGCGGGCGCCGCGGGCTTCGCGACGCCGAGCTTTTCACGAATCTTCGCCTCCAGCTCGGACGCCATCTCGGGGTGCTCCCGCAGAAACTCCCGCGCGTTGTCTTTACCCTGGCCGATGCGGTCCTTCTTGTACGCGTACCACGCGCCTGATTTTTCGACCACCCCGGCCAGCACACCGAGCTCGAGAATCTCTCCCAGCCGCGAGATGCCCTCGCCGTAGAGGATGTCGAACTCCGCCTGGCGGAACGGCGGCGCCACCTTGTTCTTCACCACCTTGACACGCGTCTCGTTGCCGATCACCTCGTCGCCCTTTTTTATCGCGCCGATGCGCCGGATGTCGAGCCGTACCGACGCGTAGAATTTGAGCGCATTGCCGCCGGTGGTCGTCTCCGGATTTCCGAACATCACTCCGATCTTCATGCGGAGCTGATTGATGAAGATCACCAGGGTGTTCGTGCGCTTGATGTTTCCGGTGAGCTTGCGGAGCGCCTGGCTCATCAGCCGCGCCTGCAGGCCGGGCAGCTGATCGCCCATCTCGCCCTCGATCTCGGCCCTGGGCACCAGTGCGGCGACCGAGTCGATCACGATCGCGTCGATCGAGCCCGAGCGAACCAGCATGTCCGCAATCTCGAGCCCCTGCTCGCCCGTGTCGGGCTGCGAGATCAAAAGGTCGTCGATCTTGACGCCCAGCTTGGCGGCGTACTGCGGATCGAGCGCGTTTTCGGCATCGATATAGGCCGCCGTTCCGCCCGCTTTCTGCACTTCTGCAACGACCTGCAGGCACAGCGTGGTCTTCCCCGACGACTCGGGTCCGTAAACCTCGACCACGCGACCGCGCGGCAGCCCGCCGACGCCAAGTGCAATATCAAGCCCAAGCGAGCCCGTCGACACGACCTGGACGTCGGGCGCGGCCTGTTGATCCATGCGCATGATCGAGCCCTTGCCGAACTGCTTCTCGATCTGGGCCAGCGCGGCCGCCAGGGCCTTGCCTTTGTTATCTTCCATGATTTGATTGACTTCCTCTCGGGCAGACACGCTATTCTCCCATAATCGCCGCGGTGGTTTGTGAAAGTGAACCGGAACCGCGCCGACGCGCGCGGCGAGAAACGCGCGGTTCGCGGCGATTACAGCCCGACTGCAGCTGCAATCGAACGCCCGCAGAATAGTCGCTGCACTGGCTCAGGAGATGAGCCCGGGTGAGGGTCGCGGTCAGAGCCCGGGCCTCGTTCCATCGGGTGTCCCATCGGCAAAGCGCTCATTTCCGGTGGGAATCTTCACGCGGCGGAGGCAGGAAATGGCGTCCCCCCGCCCGCAGCATGACGGCGGGACAGTCCGGGCGGATCAGGATGCGCCGGAGATGGTCCGCGCGGCGAGCCGGACCGGCACTCGCCGCGGTCCGAACGGGCGCTCGAAGTGCGCGAAGCGACCTGCGATCGTACTGCCGCACTCCTTGCAGCAGCCGTCGTCCGTGACTCGATAGTTCAGAATGCGGTGCCAGTCGCGCACGATGACTGCGTCGCGGCATCCCGGGCAGAAGGTCGTCCCGCCTTCGGTGTCGTGCACGTTTCCGGTGTAGACGTAGTTCAGCCCGCAGTCCATTCCGATCCGCCGCGCGCGACCGAGCGTGGCCGCCGGCGTCGCGGCGATGTCGTTCATCTTGTAGTCGGGATGAAAAGCGGTGAAGTGCACCGGGACGTCCGGCCCGAGCTCCGTCATGACCCAACTCGCGAGCGCGCGCAATTCGGTGTCGCTATCGTTATGACCGGGGATCAGCAGGGTGGTGATCTCGATCCAGACTCCGGTGGCGTGCTTCAGATAGACAAGCGTGTCCAGAACCGGCGCGAGGCGCGCGCCGCACAGCTTGAAGTAGAACTCGTCGGTGAACGCCTTGAGATCGACGTTCGCGGCGTCCATCTTCGCGTAAAACTCGCGCCGGGGCACGGGGTGAATGTAGCCCGCCGTGACTGCGACCGTCTTGACGCCAGCCGCATGACACGCATCGGCGACGTCCATCGCGTACTCGGCAAAGATGACCGGGTCGTTGTACGTGAACGCCACGCTCCTGCAGCCGAGCTCGGCCGCGACCTGGGCGAGGCGCTCGGGCGTCGCCGCGTCGGCGAGCGTCTCCATCTCGCGCGACTTCGAAATGTCCCAGTTCTGGCAGAATTTGCAGGCGAGATTGCAGCCCGCGGTGCCGAACGACAGGACCGACGAGCCGGGATAGAAGTGATTGAGCGGCTTCTTCTCGATGGGATCCACGCAGAACCCGGACGAGCGCCCGTAAGTCGTGAGGATCATCCGATCGCCCATGCGCTGACGCACGAAACAGGCCCCGCGCTGACCCTCGTGCAGTCGGCAGTCGCGCGGGCAGAGGTCGCACTGCATGCGGCCATCCTCCAGCATGTGCCACCAGCGGGCCGGGTAGGGATCGGTCATCGTCTCACCGGATTTCCGTCACGGGGCCACAAACCCGCGCTCGGACCACTTCCTGACCTGGTAACGCCAGACGGTGCACCGGCGAGTCGGATACTTCTCGGTGAGCCCGGCCTTGCGCTTCAGGTGGGCGAGAAAGGTCTCCGGCTCGCGCAACTCCTCCCAGACCTGCGGCAGGAAGGTTCCGCGCCGCTCGTTCGCCGCCAGGATCAGGCCGTCCACGCCGGGGCGCAGCTGGGCGACGAGGTCCTGATGTTCGGCAAACAACACACGCGTCGGACTGGACAGGACCGATACTTCGATCTCGACTCCGTCGAGCTCCGACGCGGTCAACGGTCGGAACCGCGGGTCGGAGAAGGCCGCGCCGCGCGCATTGGCTTCGACATCCGCGCCGATCGGCCGCCGCGCCTGCAGACTGCCGATGCATCCACGCAGCTCGCCGGCCTGCTTGAGCGTGACAAACGTCGCGCGATGCTCCCGCAGCCAACGCCCCTCGGGCGCTGTCGCGCCCTGCCCGCCAGGCGGCGAAGCAATACCGGCTCGGGCGAGCTTCAGCAGGGTCCGACCGTGCTCTTCACCATAAACGGCGAGATCGCCCTCCGAGAACGCGATCGAGGCGTAGCCAACGACCCGACCGGGACCGCCCGCCGTGTCCCCCGAATTGCGCAAATCGAGCAGCTCGGGCTTCAGGCCACGGCGCCGGGCAACGGTGAGAAATCCGGAGACCGGGGTCGCGCCACAGGCCTGCTCGTGGTCGATGTCGGTACGCATCGCCAGGATGGCGTTCACGGTTGACTGGTCCATTGCCTGCGCGGCATCGTACGGGTGATAGTGTGAAAGATCCGAGCTGATCACGACGAGCGTCTCGGGACCGCCCCACAACCGGTCGATCACCTCCGCGACGTCGTCGGCCGTGGCAGCACCGACGACCAGCGGCACCAGCGTGAACTCCCCCAGGACCTCCTGCAGGAACGGCAGCTGGACTTCCAGCGAGTGCTCCTGCGCATGCGTGGGCGGGAATTCGCTCACCTGCGGAAGGGTCCGCGCCAGACGTGCGGCATCGGCGTCGACGAGTACCCGACCTAGGGGCGTATCGAACGCGTCTGCACCGGGCAGCGCCAGCCCCCGCACGGCGATCCGGTGACACGGGCCGAGCAGGACGACGCGTGTCACGATGCCGCGCGCCGGTCTCAGCAATGCATAGGCATTCGCGGCAACCGGACCGGAATAGATGTACCCCGCATGCGGAACAATGAGGGCCTTCGGGAAACCCGGCCCCAGCGCGCGCTCG
>JAABRB010000448.1 GCA_011391185.1 Betaproteobacteria bacterium | reverse complement strand
TTGAGCTTGAGTGCGGGAAGTGTGGTCGGTGCGTTCATGAAGTCCTCGCTTTGGTCGAAAGGAGAGAGGATGAGGGGAATTCGGCTCCGGAGGGGCCGTAGCAGACGTGATTCTAGCGCAACGGGATGGCGCTCCCCACCGGGGGAGCAGGCGTCACTGAGCCTGCCAGCCGCCGTCGATCGGAAACATGGCGCCGCGGACGCGGGCGGTCACTTTTTCCGGACCATCGGGCAGCGCGACGCGGACAGCGGCTGGAACGCCTCGGCCGCAGGAATCGTGTGTCGCAGGTCGTAGTAGTCCCATTCCGACTTCGAATCTGCAGGCGCCTTGACCTGCAGCAGGTACATGTCGTGCACGAGCCGGCCGTCCGCTCGCACCTGCATGTTCCTGCCGAAAACGTCGCTATGCAACGTGGACTTCATCCAGGTCATCACCGCGTCGGAATCGTCGGTGCCGGTTGCCTTGACTCCGTTCAGGTACATCGTGACCGAGGAGTAGGTGCCGGCCTGGACCATCGTCGGCATCCGCGCGGTGCGCGCGTAGTAGCGCCGGGCGAACGCGCGGGTCGCGTTGTTCAGGTTCCAGTACCACGCACTCGTCACGAACATGCCCTGCGCAGTCTCGAGCCCGAGGTCGTGGATGTCGCTGATGAACAGCAGCAGCGCGGCGATCGAGTGGTTCTTGGTCACGCCGAGCGCGCTCGCCGCCTTGATCGCTTTCACCGTGTCGCCACCCGCGTTCGCGAGCCCGATGACTTTCGCGTCGGACGCCTCGAGCCGCCGCAGGTACGGATCGAGATCGTCGCTGTTGAACGGGTGTCGCGCGGCACCCAGTACCTTGCCGCCGTTCGCCCGCACCACGGCCGCGGTCTCGCGCTCCAGCGAGTGGCCAAAGGGGTAATCGGCGGTGAGAAAGGCCCAGACCTTGCCGCCCTGCTTGACCACCGCGCGGCCTGTGCCGTGCGCGAGCGCGTAGGTATCGTAGGTGTGGTGGACGATATAGGGGTTGCAGCTCTCGTTCGTCAGCTGCGTCGTGGCCGCACCCGTCACCATCAAGACGCGCCGCCGCTTGGCCGCGACGTTCGACACGACGATTGCCACGGCCGAGTTGAGGACGTCGGTGATCATGTCGACACCATCGCGCTCGAACCATTCGATCGCGGTCTGCGCGCCGATGTCCACGCGATTGCGGTGATCTGCGGAGACCACCACGACGGGCTTGCCGACCACCTTGCCACCGAAGTCCTCGACGGCCATCTGCGCCGCGACCACGGAACCCTCCCCGCCAATGTTCGAATAGATGCCCGACAGGTCCGTCAGCACGCCGATCCTGACTGCATCGCCCGAAATCCTGGGCTCCGCAGCCGTCGCAGGCGATGTCGCCGCGGCAACCGCGGTGCACAGGAGAATCGAGAGACGGATCGAGAGGACGGGATGCTTCATGCGGAGGCCTCCTTGCGAGCCGCAGGCGGCACGAACTGCGGAATGATGCGCCGATTATAGCGGAGCGCGCCGATCGCGCTCCGCCGGAGACGCGGGACGAAGGCTTCGCTACACTTGCGCCATGACGCATGGATCGAACGTGAACGAGACGCTGGACGTCCTGGCCATCGGCGAGCCGCTGTTCGAGCTCTCGCAGCTTCCCGGCACGACTTGTTACGAACCGGGATTCGGCGGCGACACGTCGAACGCGGCCGTGGCCGCCGCGCGCCAGGGCGCGCACGTCGGGTACATCACGCGCGTCGGCGCCGACCCCTTCGGTGAAATGTTTCGCGGTATGTGGCAGGCGGAAGGCATTGACGTCTCCGGCATCGCATCCGACCCGACTGCGCACACCGGCGTCTACTTCATCACGCACGGGGGCGGGCAGCACACTTTCAGCTACTTGCGGGCGGGGTCCGCGGCAAGCAGGATGCGCCCCGAGGACGTCCCGCTCGAGATCATTCGTCGCGCCAGGTACCTGCACGTTTCGGGCATCAGCCAGGCGATCAGTCCGAGCGCCTGCGACGCAGTCTTTCACGCGATCGACGCCGCCAGGCAGGCGGGCGTGAAGGTCTCCTACGATCCGAATCTTCGGCTCACGCTCTGGCCGCTCGCGCGGGCCGGCGCCGTGACCCAGGCAACGGCCGTGCTCGCGGATTATTTCCTGCCGAGCATCGAGGACGCCCGGGCGCTCTCGGGATACGACACGCCCGAGAGCATCGTGCGCTGGGCGCACGACCTGGAGGTGCCGGTGATCGCGCTCAAGCTGGGTCCGAAGGGGGTGCTCGTGAGCGACGGCCATGAGCGGGAACTCGTGCCGGGGTTCAAGGTTGCGAGCGTCGACGCGACGGGCGCCGGCGACTGCTTCGACGGCGCGTTTCTCGCGCGACTCGCTGCGGGCGATACGATCCGGGACGCGGCCCGTTACGCGAACGCGGCTGCTGCGCTCACGACAACCGGTTACGGCGCGATCGCTCCGATACCGCGTCCCGAAGCCGTGCGCGCGCTGCTTGCGGCCATGCAGGACTGAGCCGATGTTCGAAGGGGTCTATCGCGCGAAGCGCGTGCTGGTGGCCGGCGGATATCGCGCGGCCTGAGCGGGGACCCATGGACCTCGCGCGCGCCGTGACGCTCCTCGAGGCCGGCAAGTGGGAAGCCGCGCACCGCATCGTCCAGGAAGACGACTCCGCGCTCGCTTGCTGGGGGCACGGGATCGTCCACATCATGGAAGGCGATCTCGACAACGCCCGCTACTGGTACCGGCGCGCGCGGCGCCGCTTTCCGCGCGCCGATGCCGTCGCGGCCGAAATCGCAGCACTCAGGCAGGCGGCCGCAAAAACCCCGCAGTCGAAGACCCGCTGAACCTGCCGCCGCGTATCAGAACGAGCACTTGGGGTCGAACTTGGGTTTGCGCTTTTCCTGGTGCGACGCCAGGCCCTCGCGCACTTCCGGGCCGGTGAATCCGAGCATCTCGAGCGCGAGCGACGCGTCGAACGATGGCCCGGCGAGGCGCAGCCAGTTGTTCAGGCTGTACTTCGTCCAGCGGATCGCCGATTGCGCGCCGGTGGCGAGCCGGTTCGCGACTTCGAATGCTTTCGGCACGAGCTCCGCCTCATCCACCGCGAGCGAAACCAGTCCGATGCGCTCGGCCTCCTCGCCGGACACCGCGTCGCAGAGCAGGAGGTAGTACTTGGCCTTCGCCATGCCGCAGAGGAGGGGCCAGACGATTGCGGCGTGATCGCCAGCTGCGACGCCGAGCCGGGTGTGCCCGTCGATGAT
>JAABRB010000447.1 GCA_011391185.1 Betaproteobacteria bacterium | reverse complement strand
CCGCCGGCGATCGCCTTGACCAATACCGGATAGCCGATCTCGTAGGCTTTTTGGCGCAGGAACTTCGGCTCCTGGTTGTCGCCGTGATAGCCGGGCACGATCGGCACGCGCGCCTTGACCATCAGCGCCTTGGCTTCGTTCTTCAGCCCCATGGCGCGCATGGCCGCGGCCGGCGGCCCGACGAAGACCACACCCGCCGCTGTACAGGCCTCGGCAAGCTCCGCGCGTTCCGAAAGGAATCCGTAGCCCGGATGCAGACATTCGGCTTTGGCCGCGCGCGCGACTTCCATCAGGTGATCGAGATTGAGGTAGGACTCCCGCGCCGGCGCCGCGCCAATCGCATGCGCCTCGTCCGCGAGCCGCACGTGCAGAGCGTCGCGGTCGGCCTCCGAATAGACCGCGATCGTACGAATTCCGAGCGAGCGAGCGGTCCGGATGATGCGGACCGCGATCTCGCCGCGATTGGCGATGAGCACCGAGCGGAACATCGCGCGATCCTAGCCGCCGCGGGGCGGGATGCCAGCGGCGTAGTGTGGATTCAGTTTGGCCGCGGCGGGGTGATGGTTGTCGGCGGCGGAAGCGCCGTCGTAGCTGGCTGGGTAGCTGCGGGCGACGCGGCGGGGGTAGCACCCGCGGCTGGCGGGGGCGGCGGCGTGCCCGGCGCGTTGCTTTGCGGCGGCGTCTTGTCTTTGTCTTCCTCTTCCTGCTCCAGATAGCGGCGCGGCACGACTCGCGGCAGGCCCGCGACCGGCTCGGGTGTGCGGCGCGTCGATGCGGGTGTGACGGTGCCCGGCGAGTTCGGAGTACCGGTCCTTGGCTGCGTGCCGGCCTTGTCCTTGGTACGTGGCTGCGACTTTGGAGCTGCGCCCGGACGAACAGGCCCAGCCGTTGCCGGCGGCGTCGATGCCGGCGTTGTCGCCGCGGGCGGAGTTGGCGCGGGTTCTGGTTCGGGCGCCGGCGCTAAAACCGGCTTCGTCGGAGCAGGCTTCTCCGGTTCGCGCCAAGCGGCGGCATGCTTGCCGACGAGACCTTCCATGCGCTTGGCGGCGAGATTGTCCTTCACCTTGGCCGGATCGCGCAAAATGCGGAAACGCGCGCAGGCCTCCGGTGTGCACTTGTCCTCGGCCGCCATGACGTGCGCTACGAAGCCATAGGCGTCGGTTTCGATGGAGTCGCGAAATTCCTTGACCCGGCCGAGATAGCTCGTGTCGCGCGCTTCCGCAAAAGCGACCGCATCGGCCACGAACAACAGCCGCTCGCGCACGTGCGCGAGCGCCGCGGCGACCCGTTGCGGCTCGGCGAACAGCGTACGCTCGCAGGCCTCGGCAAGCGCCGGATCGCTCGCGCCATCGACGCAGGCGAGCACCGAACCGGGCTGCGACGCGCGCGACAGGAGAGCTGCCGCGCGGTCTTCGAGCGCGCTTCGCTCGGCGCGTCTCGACATGCTTTCTACCTCCCGCAGACTGAAATAGGCCGTGCCGCCGATCACCGCGACTAGCGCGACTTGCGTCAGCACGCTCAGCGTGCCGTGCGACTCGTGACCGCTGCGCCCCCGGAACAGGGAGATCACAACGATCACGACCGCCAGAACGCCGATCGCGGCCGCCCAGGTTGGAACGGTTATGGCAGTGAACAAGGCCTCCATGCGCTTCTATCTACTCGGATTTTGCCGGGCCGTCGACACGAAGCGAACGCCTGTGGGTGATGGGATCGCCCAAAATACGCCCGCTAAACCGTAACCTGGGTGCCGATTTCGACCACGCGATCGGAAGGAATGTGGAAATAATTGCTAGCGTCGTCGGCGCTACGCGCCAGCGCGATGAACAGGCGGTCCTGCAGGCGCGGGATCCCACCGTGCGCTTCCGGCCGCAGGCTACGGCGCGACAGGAAAAACGAAGTCGACATGATGTCGAAGGTCCAGCCGAGCTTGCGCGCGAGCGCGAACGCCTTGGGCACGTTCGGCGTCTCCATGAAGCCGAAGGTAAGCACCACGCGCATGAAATGCGGCGAGGACTGTAGAATCTGCACGCGGTCCTCCTCGGAGACGCGCGGCTTGTCCGCGGTGACGATGGTCAGGATCACGTTGTGCTCATGCAGCACTTTGTTGTGTTTGAGATTGTGCAATAGCGCAGTCGGCGCGAACTGCGGATCGCTGGTGAGAAACACCGCCGTGCCCGCCACCATGTGCGGTGGCTTCTTCTCGAGGCTCTTCGACAGCGGCGCGAACGGCACCTCGATGCGCCGCGTCTTCTGCGCGAGGATATTCGTGCCGCGCCTCCAGGTCAGGATCACGAATACGGCGACCGCGCCGAACAACACGGGAACCGCGGCGCCCTCGAACAGCTTCAGAAGATTCGCCGAGAGAAACGTCATATCGACGATCACGAACGGCAGCACCAGAAGCGCCGCGCTCCATGGTTTCCACTGCCACAACTTCCAGATCACGACGAAGGCGAGAATCCCGTCCACCACCATCGTCGTGGAAACCGCGATGCCGTAAGCCGACGCGAGCGCGCTGGAGCTCCGAAACAACCCGACGAGCAAAAGCACGCCGATAAGCAAGATGAGGTTCGCGCGCGGCACGTAGATTTGGCCCAAATGCGTTTCTGATGTGTGGCGGATCGCCAGCCGCGGCAGGAGGCCGAGCTGGATTGCCTGCTGCGTGATCGAATAAGCGCCGGTAATCACCGCCTGACTCGCAATCACGGTCGCGGCGGTCGCCAGCAGCACCATCGGAAAGAGCATTTGCTCCGGCACGAGGCGATAGAACGGGTTCTCGATCGCCGCCGGGTTCGCCAGCACCAGCGCACCCTGCCCGAAATAATTGATGACCAGCGCCGGGAACACGAGCCCAAGCCAGGCGAACTGGATCGGCTTGCGGCCGAAATGCCCGAGATCCGCATAGAGCGCTTCGCCGCCGGTGACCGCGAGGAAAACGGCGCCGAGCGTCACCAGGCCGATAATGCCGTGCCCTGCGAGAAACGAGATCGCATAGGCCGGATTGATCGCCGCGAGCACGCTCGGATCGTCGGCGATATGGATCAGCCCTGCCACGGCGATCGCCAGGAACCAGACGATCGTGATCGGGCCGAAAAAGGCCGAAACTTTCGCCGTGCCGCGCGATTGCACGGCGAACAGCGCGATCAGGATCGCCACCGTGATCGGCACGACATAGGGCTCGAACGCCGGCGTCACGATCTTGAGGCCTTCGACGGCGGAAAGCACCGAGATCGCCGGCGTGAGGAAGGAGTCGCCGTAGAAC
>JAABRB010000446.1 GCA_011391185.1 Betaproteobacteria bacterium | reverse complement strand
ATGCGCTCGTCGCGCTCGGTTTCACGCTCATCTTCAATGCTTCCGATGTCGTGAACTTCGCCCAGGGCGAGTTCGTGATGCTCGGCGGAATGACCACCGTCTTTCTGACGCTTGCCGGTGTGCCGCTGCCTCTAGCCGCGCTCATGGCCGTTGTTGCCGCGGTTGCTGTCGGTATTGCGCTGCATCGCTTTGCCATCGAGCCGGCGCGCGGAGCTACCACCGTGGTTCTGATCATAATCACTATAGGCGCCTCGATCTTCCTGCGTGGCGCCGCCCAGATCGTCTTCGACAAGCGCTTCCACAGCTTGCCGCCCCTGTTTGGCAACGATCCGATCCGCATCGGTGGCGCTTCCATTCTGCCGCAGAGTCTCGTCGTGCTCGCGGGCGCCGCCGCGATCGTGGTGCTGCTCTGGGTCTTCATCGACCGGACGTTGTTCGGCAAGGCGTTGATCGCGACGGCGTCGAATCGCCTCGCCGCGCGCCTAGTCGGCATCGACACGCGCCGGATGGTCGGCTTTTCTTTCGCCGTGTCGGCGGCGATCGGTGCGATCGCTGGCATCCTCATCACCCCGATCACGCTGACGAGCTATGACGTCGGTACGCTGCTCGCGCTCAAAGGCTTCGCCGCGGCAATGCTCGGAGGCATGGGCAGCGCGGTCGGCGCCGTTGTCGGCGGGCTTCTTCTCGGCCTGCTTGAGGCGTTCGCGGCCGGATACGTGTCCTCGAACTACAAGGACGCGATCGCCTTCCTCGTCATCCTGGCCGTGCTGTTCGCCATGCCGCAGGGCCTGTTCGGCCGCGCCAAGATCGATCGGGTTTGAACGTGCGCGCGCTGTTGAATTCCCGGCTGATGGCGATCGTCGCGGTGGCGGTGATCGCCGCGGTACTGCCGGTGTTCTTCCCCTCCGCCTATTACTATCGCGTCGCCGCGCTGGTGTTTGTGTTCGCGCTTGCCGGGATCGGACTGAACCTGCTGATGGGCTTCGCCGGCCAGGTGAGCCTCGGCCATGCTGGATTTATCGGCATCGGTGCTTATGCGGTCGCCGTCGGTCCGACCCACCTCGGCCTGCCGCCGTGGCTGTCGTTTGTGGCCGGCGCCGCGCTCTCGGCTATCGTCGCCTTTCTCGTCGGCCGGCCGATCCTGCGTATGAAAGGGCATTATCTCGCCGTCGCCACGCTCGGCTTCGGAATCCTTTTGTCCATCGTGTTCACTAACGAGGCAAAACTGACCGGCGGTCCTGACGGCATGTCGGTTCCACGCCTAGTTCTGTTCGGCTGGGCGGCGCGCGGATCGGAGACCTGGTACTGGATCAGCGCGGTCAGCTTCGTGATCGGCACCGCGCTCGCGCTCAACCTGATCGATAGTCCGACCGGGCGCGCACTCCGGGCGATTCACGACAGCGAGGTGGCCGCGCGCGTGTTGGGCATCGATGTCGCGCGGGCCAAGCTTACTGTCTTCGTCATTTCGGCGGTTTACGCCTCGGTCGCAGGTTCCTATCTGGCGCTGTTCAACGGCCACATCACGCCCGAGGTATCCGGCTTCCTGCGCTCGATCGAACTCGTCGCCATGGTGGTGCTCGGCGGCATGGGGTCGATCGTCGGCTCGCTGGTCGGCTCCGCCGTCATCGTCGTGCTGCCGCAAGCGCTCACCTTTCTGCATGACTACGAACACATGGTGCTCGGCCTCATCATTATGGGCGTCATGATCTTCCTGCGCGACGGCATCGTGCCGGGCCTCGCCGCCGCATTAAAAAGGCGGCGGACGTGAAAATCCTCGAAGCCGAGCGGTTGTCGATGGCTTTCGGCGGCGTGCGCGCCGTCGACGAGGTCAGTCTCGAAATCGACGCCGGTCAGGTGTTCTCCATCATCGGTCCGAACGGCGCGGGCAAGACCACGCTGTTTAATCTGTTCTCCGGCCTCTACGTGCCGCAGAGTGGATGCGTGCGTTTTTTCGGCGCCGACGTCACGGGGCTCGCGCCGAACCGGCTCGCCGACCGCGGCCTCTCGCGCACGTTCCAAAACCTGCAAATCTTCTTCCGCATGACGGCGCTCGAGAACGTGATGGTCGGGCGCCATCGTCACGAGACCACCGGCATCCTGGCCGATCTCCTGCATCTGCCATCGGTCGGCCGGCAGAACGAGTCCACCCGCGCTGCGGCGCTCGCCTCGCTTGCCCGCGTCGGACTCGCGGTTGACGCCGAACGACCGGCGGGCTCGCTCGCCTACGGCGCGCTGAAACGCCTGGAAATCGCGCGCGCGCTCGCCAGCGAGCCGAAAGCGCTGCTGCTCGACGAGCCGGCCGCCGGCTGCAATCCGGTCGAGACCCGGGAGCTCGAGCGTGTCATCCGCTCGATCGTGAAGGACGGCATAACGGTGGTTCTCGTCGAGCACGATATGCGGCTCGTGATGAACGTGTCCGACCGGATCCATGTATTGGCCAACGGTCGCACGCTGGCGGAAGGCACCGCCGCGGAGGTGCGGTCGAACCCGGCGGTGGTCGACGCCTATCTCGGCATTCACGGGTCGCGGGAGGCTGCGCGTGCTGTCGGTTGAGAATCTTACCAGCGCTTACGGCCGCATCGAGGCCTTGCACGGCGTCTCGATCGAAGTCGGTGCCGGTGAGATTGTGACCCTCGTCGGCGCCAACGGCGCCGGCAAGACGACTCTGCTGCGTGCCATCTCCGGTGTGCAGCCGATCACGGCCGGTTCGATCCGGTTCAACGACAAGCCGATCGAAAGACTGCCGAGCCACGATAGAGTTGCGGCCGGCATCACCCAGGTTCCGGAGGGGCGGCAGCTGTTTGCGCCTTTGACGGTCGAAGACAATTTGAGGCTCGGCGCGTGGTCGCGCCGTGGAGCCGATGTGACCCCAGAGATCGCGCGCGTCTACGCGCTCTTTCCGATGCTCGACGAAATGCGGAACATGCCGGCCGGGGCGCTGTCGGGCGGCCAACAACAGATGCTCGCGATCGGGCGGGCATTGATGGCGACCCCTCGGCTGTTGCTGCTCGACGAGCCGTCGATGGGCCTTGCTCCGATCCTGGTCGATCAGATTCTCGAGACGATCTACGGGCTGAAGCGCGACGGGCTTACCATCCTGCTGGTCGAGCAGAATGCACGTGCGGCGCTGGCGATCGCCGACCGCGCCTATGTGCTCGAAACCGGCCGGATCACGGCGAGCGGAACCGCCGCCGAAGTGCAAGTCGATGAGCGGGTGCGGGAGGCCTATCTCGGCGTCTAGGCCGCCGGCTTAGGATTCCCGTTCGCGGTCCGTGCTT
>JAABRB010000445.1 GCA_011391185.1 Betaproteobacteria bacterium | reverse complement strand
TACGCGATCAACGGCGAGAAGTGGTACGTCACGAGCGCGAACCACGCGGACTATTTCATCCTGCAGGCGCGGCTCGCGGACGGGCCGCACGCGGGCTCCGACTCGCTTTTTTTCGTCGACAAGGACGCGCCCGGCGTCGAGATCCTGCGCACGCCGCTCTTCAGCCACACGTTCAGCGCTCATCATCCGACCTGCCGCTTCAACGACGTCTTGGTGCCCGAGGCCCAGCGGCTCGGGCCCGAGGGCGACGGCATGCGCTTCTCGCATGCCTGGTTCCGGCGCGAGCGGCTCATGATCGCCGCGCGCTGCTGCGGCGCGGCGGCGCGGCTTATCGAAGAGGCGACTGCCTTTGCAGGCACGCGCATGATCGGCGGCGAGCCGCTCGCGGAGAAGCAGATGACGCAGGCGATGCTGGCCGACAGCGTCACCGAGCTGTGGGCCGCGCGGCTGATCACCTTCGAGGCGGCCGAGGCGCACGATCGCGGCGACGACTTGCGGTCGCTGCACGCACGCTGCTCGATCGCCAAGCTCTATGCGTCGGAGGCCGCGAACCGGATCGCCGACCGCGCGCTGCAGATCTTCGGCGGCCGCGGCTACATGCGCGAGAACTGCGCCGAGCGTTTCTACCGCGAATTGCGCGTGGACCGGATCTGGGAAGGCGCCAGCGAGGTCCAGCGGCTGATCATCGCGCGCGCGCTGCTGAAGCGCGGCCTCAAGGGGATGTAACCCGTGAAGCCTCCGCAACTGCTGGTCGCCGCTGCCGCGCTGCTCGCGGCATCGGTGGCCGCCGCGGCGGAAGAAAAAGTCCTGAACGTCTTCACCTGGCCGGACTACATCGCGCCGGACACGATCGCCAATTTCGAGGCCGAGTACGGCATCAAGGTCAACTATGACGTCTACGACTCGACCGAGATGGCGGAGGCGCGCCTGCTCGCGGGTCGCACGGGTTACGATGTCGTTGCGCACGCGGAGCGCTACTCCGCGCGCCTGATCCCGATCGGCATCTACCGGCCGCTCGATCGCAGCCGGCTGGGCAACTGGGGAAACCTCGATCCGTGGGTGCTGAAGACGCTCGATTCCGCGGACCCGGGCAACCGCCATGGCGTGCCCTACCTGTGGGGCACGACCGGCTTCACCTACAACGTGAAGATGATCCGCGAGCGCATGCCCGACGCCCCGCTCACGAGTGGCGACATGATTTTCAAGCCGGAGGTCGCGCGCCGCTTCGCCGACTGCGGCATCACTTTCCTCGACGAACCGACCGACGTGATCCCGATGGTCATGCTCTACCTCGGCCACGACCCGAACAGCCTCGAACCCGCCCACCTGGCGGAAGTCGAGAAAGTGCTCAAGGGCGTGCGTCCCTATATCCGTTATTTCAGCTCGGCCAAAATGCTGATCGACCTGCCGAACGAGGAGGTCTGCATCGCGATGAGCTGGTCCGGCGACTATGCGCAGGCGATGTTCCGGGCGAAGCAGGCGGGCCGCCCGGTCGAGCTCGCTTATACCGTGCAGCGCGAGGGGGCGCTGGCCTGGTTCGACCTGTGGTTCATCCCGGCGGATGCGCCACACCCGGACAATGCGCACCTGTTCCTGAACTACCTGCTGCGTCCGGAGGTGGCCGCCGCGATCAGCAACGAGGTCCGCTATGCGACGCCGAACGTGGGTGCCCTGCCGCTGCTGCTGCCGGAGGTGCGCCACGACCCGGCTGTTTACCCGCCCGACGAGATCCGGCTGAACCTGCACAAGGGCGTGCTGCGCGGCCCGAAGCAGGAACGGCTCCGGTCGCGCCTCTGGTCGCGCGTGAAGACCGGGCTCTGAGGGCGCCGTGAACACCGTCAAACCCGTCGAACCGAAGCCGGTGCTGGTCGAGATCCGCGAGGTCACGAAGAAGTTCGGCGACGTCGCCGCGGTCGATGCGGTCTCCCTCGACATCCTGAAGGGTGAGCTGTTCGCGATCCTCGGCAGCTCCGGCTGCGGCAAGACGACGCTGCTCAGGATGCTCGCGGGATTCGAGCACCCAACGTCGGGCCGGATCCTGATCGACGGCGCCGACATGACCGAGGTGCCGCCCTACGAGCGGCCCGTCAACCTGATGTTCCAGTCGTATGCGCTCTTTCCGCACATGACGGTCGGCGAGAACGTCGCCTACGGCCTGAAGAAGGAGGGCGTGCCCGCCGCGCAGATCCGCGAACGCGTCAAGGAGATGCTGGCGCTGGTCAAGCTCGAGGCGCTGGCGGGCCGCAAGCCCGAGAAACTCTCCGGCGGCGAGAAGCAGCGCGTGGCGCTCGCACGGGCGCTGGTCAAGCGGCCGAAGCTGCTGCTGCTGGACGAGCCGCTCGCGGCGCTCGACCGGAAGCTCCGCGAACACACGCAGTTCGAGCTCGCCAACCTTCAGTACCAGCTCGGCACGACCTTCGTGGTCGTCACCCACGACCAGGACGAGGCGATGACGCTCGCCTCCCGCATCGCCGTGATGTCGGAAGGGCGCATCGCGCAAGTCGGCACGCCGGGCCAGGTCTACGAGTTCCCGGCAAACCGCTACGTCGCGGGCTTCGTCGGCAACATCAACCTGATCGACGGCCGAGTGACCCGCAGCAGTGGCGGACGCGTCTCGCTGCAGTGCGACACGCTCGGCGCGGAACTCGCGGTGCTGTCGGAGGAGCCGCTCGAGGCCGGCGCTGCCACCTGCATCGCGGTGCGGCCGGAGAAGATCACGATCAGCCGCGAGGCGCCCGATGGCCGCGACCGCAATGTCCTGAAGGGCACCGTCTGGGACCTGGCCTACTTCGGCGACCAATCGCTCTATAAAGTGCGGCTGCCGAGCGGCGCCGTGCTGCAGGTCAGCGCGCAGAACCTGCGCCGCTCGGCGAAGCTGACGGTCGAGTGGGACGACGAGGTGTTCCTCTCCTGGGACATCGCCAGCACCGTGTTGCTGCGGTCATGAGTGGCAACACGCCCGGCAACGGCTCGCACGCGCATCGCTGGCTGCGCCGGGCGGTGCTGCTGCCGTATTTCTGGCTGCTGCTGTTCTTCCTCGCGCCGTTCCTGATCATCCTGAAGATCAGCGTCGCCGACCCGGTCATTGCGCAGCCGCCATTCACGGCGCTGCTCGAGTGGGGCGCGGAGGGGTTCCAGGGCATCCGGGCGACGCTCGAGAACTACGGCTTCCTGTTCCAGGACGGCTACTACGGAATCATCTACCTGTCGTCGCTGAAGATGGCGGCGATTGGCACGCTCCTGTGCCTGCTGCTCGGCTACCCGATGGCCTACTTCATCGCGCGCCAG
>JAABRB010000444.1 GCA_011391185.1 Betaproteobacteria bacterium | reverse complement strand
ACCCGTCCTGACCCGCCCCAGGGGGAGACTTCCCCTCGCCCGCTGCGGGCGGGCCTCGAGGGGCAGGGGCCCCTTCTGCTCTCGCCGGACCCTCTCCCACCGGCTGGTCGGCTGGTGTGGAGATCACTTCCGGGGTCTACAAGCCGAGGGATCCGCGAACAACAGCGTTGTACGAGGTCGTGCGCGACAATCTCGAGACGCTGTACGGGGCGATCGACGATGGAGCGATCGCGGTGCGCATCCCCAAGCATGCGCGCAAGGAGCTGGAGGCCCGGGGCTTCTGCCCCTCGTGCACGGGCCGGCGGATGAACGCGACGGCGGCGAACCTGATCGAGCGGGTGCTGCCGCCGCAGAGCGGGCTCTGGCCAGTGGGTGTTGACGTTCCCGTTCCCGAGCGTGCGGCTCGGGAGGGCGCCCTGGGGGCAAAGACCGGGGCGGTCACGGTCGTGCAGAGGACCTCGTCCGATCTGCGGCTACACCAGCAGTCATGATGCCTGGTCTTTCACTTACTCGGTCTTCTCGGGGAAGAGGGAGTCCTGCGCGCCAGCGGATACCCCCAGCACGAGCTTTCCGGTTCGGCGGAGCTGCTCGATGATGCCGCGGACCGGCTCGGACTCGAGGTCCTGTCGGCGGATCTCCCAGGGAGCGTACGGCACGAGCTGCTCGCAACGCAGGAGGCCGGCCTCGACGAGCCGACGGATGGCCGTGTCGCTGACCCCGGCATGCTCAGCCGCGGCGCTCAAGGAGAAGATCTCGGGATCGAGCTTGGTGCGCCCCGGTCCCGCGATGCCGTGGCTCTTGCGTGCGCTGGCCACGCGGTGTTCGTTCCAGCGGTTGCCCTTGCCCGTACGGCGGCCGAGGCGATTCAGCACGCCGGCGATCTGGTGGTCGCCGTAGCGCTCGGCCAGACGGCGGATGATGTCGATGTCGCCCTCAGCGGTTCGGGTCTCGCTGGCGCTCTTCGGCCTGGGCATCTCGAAACGCGTATGCACGCCACCCTTCCAGTGCACGACGAAGCGAAGCGTGCCCGCGGGCTCCTCGCTTGCCACGATTTCCTCGACGACGGTGCGCACGATCTTCTTCTTCAGTTCAGGTGGACAGCTCGGGCTCTCCCACACGTCACGGAAGTGTGCGCCCAACGAGCGCAACTCTGCGCGTTCGGCCTCCGATAGCGGCCGCACCGCGTCATCGAGCTGCGCGATCGTGCTCTTGACGGCTTCGACCTCCCGCAGCTTCTCGTTCCACCTCGCCTCGAGCTCGCCCGCCACGAGACGGTTGCGCGCATCCACCTGATCGTACTGCTCGAAGGCGCGCTTGGCCTCGTACTCGACTTGGCTGAGCTGCTTGACGAGCAACGCCCGCCGGGCCGCGTGTGCGTCCTCGAGCTGCTGGGTCGCGTCGAGGCTCGCGTCGATGCCGACCGGAGACACGACATGGAGCACCTCGTCGGCAACACGTCGATCGATGACGCGGCCACCGAAGCCCAGACAGCGGCGGCCACCCGACTCGTAGTCGCCGGAGCACAGGTAGTACGCCGAGGTGCCGCTCCTCCCCCAGTAACGCACGTGGAGCTTGCGGCCGCACTGCCCGCATCGAAACAAGCCGGCGAGCAGTCCGGTTCCGCGTCGGGCGAGGCCCGCGCTGTCGTCATGGTCCCATCGCCGAGTGTTGCTCCTCATCATGCGCAGGTTCTCCTGGTAGCTGGCCCAGTCGAGATAGCCTTCATGATGATCGCGCAGGAAGACCCGCGCCTGCTCCGCGGCCACCGGCGAGCGTTGCCGCTTGGTCAGCACCCCCTCCAACACGCGGATCTCCTGCGGGCGCCGGCCATACACGTAGGCGCCTGCGTAGATCGGGTTATGCAGCACGCTGCTCAGGAAACCGAGGGTCGGCAGCTGGAAGACGATCCTGGGTCTGCTGCTCGGGTTGCCGCGGTACTGGTTGACTGGGAGCTCGATGTGGTGATGGTGAAACCACTGGTACGTCTGGCGGACGGTGTCGGTTTCGCGGAAGGTGCTGAACACGAGGGCGATCGCCTCCTGTACCCGCTGATTCGGATCCTTGACCAGGTTGCCAAGCGCATCGAGCACGTAACCCGGCGCCAGCGTACGGTGCAGCTCGCCCTTGCTCGCCTTGTGGTAGGTGCCCGCCAGCAGCCGCTGCCGGAGCACCTTCAGCTCGACGACGCTGAGCGTGCCCTTGATACCGAGCACCAGTTGGTCGTCCAACGAACTGAGGTCGTAGCAGCGCTCGCCATCGCCGATCAGCGTGTCGAAGATCTGGCACACCTCGCACAGGCGGCACCAGTCCCGGTCGGTACGCGACAGCCGCGACGCCTCGCGGCTGATGATGATCCCGACTTCGCCTAACGCAACTGCGGCGAGCATCCGCTCGAATCCCTCGCGCGGAGCGGCCGCCAGGCCCGCGCTCGCTCCCAGGTCGTCGTCGATCACGTCCACGCGTTTCCATCCGAGGGCGCGCGCGCGTTCCACCAGCGCGTATTGCAGTTCGCGACTCTCGCGGTTGTATTCGACCTGCTTCTGCGTCGACTGCCGCACGTAGACGATCGCGCGGCGCGCCAGTCGGCTCAGGGTGAGCTTCGCGTCATTCCCGGACGTCGTCATCGCTGCCCTCCTCGCCCGCGCTCCCTGCGCGATGAACGGCGATGATGGCCTCGGCCATCAGGTCGCGCAGCCTTCGCCGCTGCTCGGCCTTCAGCGAGATCGCGGGCGCGTCCTCGCGCTCGAGCAGGATCGCCAAGCGGATCTGCTCCAACTCGTCCTCCCTTCGCGCTCTCAGGCGCGGGAGGGACGATACTGCCGCGAGACTCGCCGCTCTGCGTTCCGCTGCCGGCAACGGTCGTGTGGGCGAGCGTCGCCAGCGTGCGGAGTGCGGCGACATCGAGCGTGGCGACCGGCACGATTCGCATTACCGCTGCGTCGGGTCGGAGCATCCACGAGGGCATCTTGACTCTGCCCGCATCCACTCCACCTACCGTGACGCAGCCATCGTCCCGTCGCGCTGCGGCGAGGATCGGGAGTCTCTGACCGGAGAGGGGATGAAAGGGGTAGTAGACGACGACCTCGGAACGATGGGTCTTCTGAGCTACTTCGGCTGAACCCGCACCTGCACGTTGTCGTTCTCGATGGCGCCTGGCACGAGCAGGGCGGCGAGCTGAGCTGGCAAGGGCTGGGGCACCTGCAGACGAGCGAGGTCGGTGCCGTGCTCTTTAGCACCGTCCGGCGCATCGAGCGGCACCTTCGCCGGCGCGGCCTGCTCGGGATCGACGAGGACGGCG
>JAABRB010000443.1 GCA_011391185.1 Betaproteobacteria bacterium | reverse complement strand
CGACCGTGAGCACGAGCGCGCTGCATTTGGCCGCGGCCGCACGCTCGATGAGGGAGCGAATGAAGCCGCGGTCTTTCATCACATAGAGCTGGAACCAGAACGGCTTTTTGGTTGCTTCCGCCACGTCCTCGATCGAGCCGACCGACATGGTGGAAAGCGTGAAGGGGATACCGGCTTCCTCGGCGGCCTGGGCCGCGAGGATTTCTCCGTCGCCGTGCTGCATGCCCAGAAGCCCGACGGGCGAAAGCGCGAGCGGCAGCGAGACGGGCTTGCCGAGGATCGTGGTCGAAAGCTCCCGGTTCGAGACGTCCACCATCACCCGCTGCCTGAGCTTCACGGCTTGCAGGTCCGCGCGGTTCGCGCGCAGCGTCTGCTCGGCGTAGGAGCCGCTCTCGGCATAATCGACGAACATGCGTGGCACCTTGCGGTGCGCGATCTCGCGCAGGTCCTCGATGCAGGTGACGACTTTCATTGCCCTATCCCCGGTGTTACGCTCGCGCCCGCGTTCGAATAACACGAATCCGCGTGCTGCGAACGCCGCTCCATCAGCTTCCATCGCATCCGGCATGAACAAGCGAACGCCGCGCCCCGACCGTTCCGAAAAGGCCGTGCGCGTCGGGCTTTTCGTCACCTGTCTGGTGGACCTGATCCGGCCGAAGATCGGCTTCGCGGCGGCGAAGCTCCTGGAGGACGCGGGTTGCGAGGTCGCGGTACCGCTGCAGACCTGCTGCGGCCAGCCGGCGTTCAATTCGGGCGACCGGGCGACCGCGCGGCAGCTGGCGGAAGCGGTGATTTTGGCCTTCGAGCCTTATGATTACGTGGTGGCGCCTTCGGGCTCCTGCGCCGGCATGATCCGGGTGCATTACCCGGAGATTTTCGCCGGCGATCCGGGCTGGATGCCGCGCGCCGCGGCCTTCTGCCAGAAGACTTTCGAGCTCACCAGCTTCCTCGTAGACGTGATGAAGGTCGAGCGCGTCGATGCGATCTACGAAGGTACGGCGACCTATCACGACGCTTGCTCGGGGCTGCGCGAGCTCGGCGTCAAGGCGCAGCCGCGCAAGCTCCTTTCGACCGTCACCGGCCTCGCGCTCGCCGAGATGAAGGATCCGGACGTCTGCTGCGGGTTCGGCGGAACCTTTTGCGTGAAATATCCCGAAGTCTCCAATTCCATCGTCGAGAAGAAGATCGGGCACGTAGTCGCCACCGGCGCGCCCATGCTGCTCGCCGGCGATCTCGGTTGCTTGATGAACATGGCGGGCAAGCTGCAGCGCCAGGGCAAGTCCGTGCAGGTGCGCCATGTGGCCGAGGTGCTGGCGGGCATGGCGCAGGAGCCTGCGATCGGCGAGCGCGCCAAGCGCAATACGCACGAGGGGACGCGATGACCCAGGCCATCACCTCGACGCGCTTTCGCCAAAACACGCGCCGCGCGCTCGAGGACGCGCAGTTGCAGAAGGCGCTGACGCGGGCCGAGGTCGGCTTCATCGGCCGGCGGGCCGGGGCGGTCGCGAAACTGCCCGAATACGACGCGCTGCGCGACGAGTCGCGCGACATCAAGGACCACGCGCTGGCGCATCTCGATCTCTACTTGGAGCGCTACGAGGAGCGCGTCACCGAGTCGGGCGGACAGGTGCATTGGGCGGCGACGCCCGAGGAGGCGCGAGCGGCGGTGCTCGCGATCTGCAAGCGGCTCAAGGCCAAAACGGTGACCAAGGGCAAGTCGATGATCGGCGAGGAGATCGGCATCAACGATTTCCTCGAGCAGAACGGTATTGCGCCGATCGAGACGGACTTGGGCGAATACATCATCCAGCTTCGCGGCGAGGCGCCCTCGCACATCATCGCGCCGGCGGTGCATTTGACCCAGGAGCAGATCGAGGCCGATTTCCGCCGCGTGCACACCAAGCTGCCGGCCAACCGCAATCTCGATGAGCCGACCGCGCTGTTGGCCGAAGCGCGCGCGGTGCTGCGCGAGAAATTCCTCGCCGCCGATGTCGGCATCACCGGCGCGAATTTCCTGGTGGCCGAGACCGGAAGCTCGGTGCTGGTGACCAACGAGGGCAACGGCGATCTCACGCAAACGCTGCCCAAGGCACTGATCGTGCTGGCCTCGATCGAGAAAGTGGTGCCGACGCTCGAGGACGCCACCACGCTGCTGCGCGTGCTCGGCCGTACGGCGACCGGCGCGGAAATGTCGGCCTATACGACTTTCGCCACCGGTCCGCGGCGTACGGAGGATCCCGACGGGCCGGCCGAGTATCACGTGGTCATTCTCGACAATGGCCGCTCGAGCATGCTGGGCGGCGCGTTGCGCGAGATGCTGCGCTGCATCCGCTGCGGCGCCTGCATGAACCATTGCCCGGTCTATCAAGCCGTCGGCGGCCACGCTTACGGCTGGGTCTATGCCGGGCCGATGGGCGCAGTGCTCGACCCGGTGTTCGTCGGCATCGAGAACGCCAAACACCTGCCGAACGCCTCGACCTTCTGCGGCCGTTGCGAGGAAGTCTGCCCGGTGCGCATTCCGCTGCCCAAGCTCATGCGCCATTGGCGCGAGCGCGAGTTCGAGCGGCATCTTTCGCCGGCGCCCACGCGCTGGGGGCTCGGAATCTGGGCGGCGTTCGCAAAGCGGCCGCGGCTCTATCGGCTGGCGACCGGCTTTGCGGCCGGCACGCTTTCGCTCTTGGGCTGGCGCGGCCGCTTTCGTTTCCTGCCGCTCCTGCGCGGCTGGACTAAATTTCGCGATTTCCCGGCGCCGGAAGGCTCGACGTTCCAGGCCCAGTGGCGGCGGAAGATGCGCGCGCGCCAGCAGGGGAGCGAAGAATGAACGGCCGCGATCTGGTGCTCGGCTCGATCCGCCGCTCGCTCGGCGTCAATGGCCGCGAGGCGCCGCGCAAGACCACGATAGAGGATCGCATCGCGCGCCATCCGCGCGGACTGATTCCCGCGCGCGCGCAGAAGCCGCCGGCGGAGCGGATGAAGGTGTTCAAGGAGCAGGTCGAGGAAATTTTCGGGACGGTGCAACAGCTCGGCTCCGCCGACGAAGTGCCGGCTGCGGTTTCGGCCTATCTGCGTTCGAAGAATCTACCGATGCGGGTGCGCCGGGGCGACGACGCGCGGCTTTCGGAAATTCCCTGGGACAACGAGAAGACGCTGGAAGTTTCGACCGGCCGCTCGGACGGCAAGCAGCTCGCGGCCGTCTCCTATGCGTTCGGTGGGGTCGCGGAATCCGGCACGCTGGTGCTGCTCTCGGGCCCGGACAACCCCACGACGCTCAATTTCCTGCCCGACCATCATCTGGTCATCATCGATG
>JAABRB010000442.1 GCA_011391185.1 Betaproteobacteria bacterium | reverse complement strand
GAGCTCCATGCCGCTCGAGGTCCGGTCGAACAGGCGCTGCCCGAGACCCTCCTCGAGCGCCTTGATCTGGGCGCTCACCGCCGGCTGGCTCAAGTGCAGGCGATCGGCCGCCCGGGTCAGCTGCCCGCTGTCGGCGACCGCGGCGAAGGCGCGTAGTTGATAGAGCTCCATGAACCCGATGATACGACCATAATCTGGCAAAAATGTTGCAAAGCAGTATGACAGATGGATGGTTTTGAGAAATCTAACCTAACCATCTGAAAAGACGAATTGCTTTCGAGTGGTTCCACCCCTATCTTGGCACCATGCACTGCAGCAAAGTGTCGTTGAAACCAGACAGGAGTACACCACAAATGACCTTCAATACCGTTCAAAAAGTCAGCGACGGCTCACTTACCGAGCGTCCCGCGGCCCCCGAGCGGGCCCGCATCGACCCCGAGAACCCGGATTTCTCGCGCTGGGCGGGTACCGATCTCACCCACGAGGACGTGATGGCGATCGAGCGCGAGGCCCGCGCAATGCGCGCCCGCGTGCTGGCCATCATGGTTCGCCGGGCCTGGCGCGCCGTCGAGCGTACCTTCTGGCGCATGCGCCAGCGCGACGTCGAGAAGTACCTCGCCCGATCGAGCAGCCTCGCCGACCTCGAGCGTCGCATGCGCGACCTCGAGCGTGGCCGCGGCTCGGGCTTCGGCGGACTGTCCTACTGAGCGCGCATCGCTTGCCCAAGCACGCGCACGTGACGCGTCACGCGCGCATGCGCGGCCCCGTCGCGCCGCTCGCCGGCCGCCGATCGCTCGAGGAGACCGACATGACCCCCGTTCCGCGAGCACTGCAACGCCATGAGCGCGACCTCGTCGCGCGCCACTTTCTCGCGCTGCCACCGCAGGACCTCTCGTTGCGCTTCGGTGCGGCGGTGGGCGAGTACGGCATCCGCAGCTATGTGAGCGACATCGATCTCGATCGAGACGCCGTCTTCGGCGTGATCGACCATCAACTGACGCTGGTCGGTGCGGCTCACCTCGCGCGCGGCCCCGCTCACGCCGAGCTCGGCCTCTCGGTTCTGCCCGGGCACCGTCGCCTCGGCATCGGCAGCGCACTCGTGCGCGCGAGCTGCCTGCGCTGCAACGAATGGGGCGTGCGTGAGCTCTTCATGCAGTGCGCCGCGACGAACGTCGCCATGCGCAATCTTGCGCAGAAGCATGGCATGCGGGTGCTCGTCGAGGGCAGCGACGCGGATGCGTTTCTGCTCTTGCGGGCCGATGCGGCCCAAGATCGGCCGTTGGCCCTCGCCTGATCGTAACGCCCGGGGTGTGCCGATTTTTCCCCTCCTTTCCAAGGAGGGGTGCCCGCGCACGAAGGGGTGGGGGCCCCTTTGTCCCCACGTGGGCGGGGTGGTTCACGGCGCTCCTTCGAGCGCTGCGCCCCTCATCGCAGTACCCAGAGAAAACCCGCCGCCAATGCCCCGGACAGCGGCGGCAATAGCAGCGTCACGCCAACCCGCAGCGCGACGAAGCGCGGCCCGAGCATCGGCCACTCGAATGCCACGATGCGGATCACCCCGAGCGTCGACCACGACGTGATGAGCGCCACGAGCTGCGGCAGCCCCGCGCCCGCCTCGAAAAACGACACCGCAAGCGGAAACGCGATGAACGGCCCGCCCGGGAGAATGCTGCCCGCCGCCGTCGCGAGAAGAATGCCGATCACGCCCGACTCCGGCCCGATCGCCGCGCCTACGACGTCGCGCGGCAGGATCTGGGTAAGAAACGACGCCGCGAGGAGGGCGAGCGGCAATCGAATCGCAAGCTCACGGGCAAACGCGAGCGCCTTTCGACCCGCATCGGACAATGCGGTGCGCGACTTCGCGCGCGCCACCGCACCGACCACGATCACGAGACTCCACAGTACGAGCTCCGCGACGCCCATGTGCTACTTGCTCCGTGGCCGAGCGGCGAACCGCAACGCGACCGCGCGAGCCGCCAGCCCCGCGATCACCGCGAGCGGCAACGACGCCACCACCCGCAGCACCACGAAATCCCAGCCCAGCAGCGGAATCTCCCACACCAGGATGCGGTTCAGCCCCAGGACACTCCATGACGTGAGATAGGCAACCAGCACCCCGATGTCGGCGCCCGCCTCGGCGAGCACCACGACGAGCGGAAACGACGTGAACGGCCCGCCCGGCGTGATGATGCCGATCCCGACAGCGAGCAACAGCCCGCGCATTCCGGACGCCGTCCCCAACCAACCTTTTACCCGGTCACGCGGCACCAACCCCTGCACAAGCCCCGCGAGGAGCAAGCCCGCCGCGAAGAGCGGCACGATCGTGATCAGCGTACGACCTGCGCTTCCAAGCGCACGCTCGATCGCATCCAGTCCGCCGAGCCACGCGCAGAGTGCACCGGAGCCGGCCGCAAACGCAAGGAATCCTAAGTCGGTTCCGTTAATGCGCACCGGCGGATGATGCCGGGGTGGGGGAGTTCGGGCAACTTGGCTCACCCTCCGTGCGAAGGCGCAAGCCCGGAAAAGCGGCAAATGGTGCGCTCGAGTTGCTATCGAACCCTAGAAAGGGAGTTCGCGATGAAAGCGAAGTCGCATCAATCGCAGGCATCACGCAGCCGAAGGACAGAGGTGGCCTAGATCAGGCGGACATTCCCGCACCGGTCCTTCCAGGACGACCTGGCTACGAACCAGGGGGTCGTGGGTTCAAATCCTGCCGGGCGCGCCAGTTACTTGAAGGGGTTGCATCAATTCAATCCCCTTCGCATTTCCCTCGTTGTCACCGTCGCATCGCCGGCGTGCTCACGTCGCGCCACGGGCTGTCATCCTTCCCCGTATGGCATGGCAAGACCGGATACGCATAGACCCGAATGTCCTCGCCGGCAAGCCGGTGGTGGGAAGGACCCGGCTTGCGGTCGACTTCGTGATCGGGCTGCTCAGGCAAGGCTGGTCGGAGAATGACATCCTCAAGAACTATCCCGGCCTCACGCGCGAGGACATCGCTGCGTGCCTGCAGTACGCCGCCGAGACGCTCAACGCCGAGAACGTCTACCCGCTGACCTCGACCTGACCGCGTGCGCTTTCTCGCGAACGAGAACTTTCCCGGGGATGCGGTCGCAAAGTTGCGTGACGATGGTCACGATGTCGCGTGGGTTCGCACCGACGCGCCTGGCGCATCGGACCAGGGGGTCCACGCCAGAGCCCAGCGCGAGCGTCGCATTCTGCTGACGTTTGACAAGGATTTTGGCGAACTCGCGTGACGGGCGTTGCTCCCCGCTGAATCCGGCGTCGTGCTGTTTCGCATTCCGAT
>JAABRB010000441.1 GCA_011391185.1 Betaproteobacteria bacterium | reverse complement strand
TGGCGCCGCTAGAACCTTTCCAGGTCGATGTCGATCCCGAGCGAGCGGATCTCCTTCACCAGCACGTTGAAGGACTCCGGCATGCCGGCGTCGATCTTGTGGTCGCCCTTGACGATGTTCTCGTAGACCTTGGTCCGCCCCTGGATGTCGTCCGATTTCACGGTCAGCATCTCCTGCAGGGTGTAAGCGGCGCCATAGGCCTCGAGCGCCCAGACCTCCATCTCGCCGAAGCGCTGGCCGCCGAACTGCGCCTTGCCGCCGAGCGGTTGCTGCGTCACCAGGCTGTACGGGCCGGTCGATCGAGCGTGCATCTTGTCGTCGACGAGGTGATGCAGCTTCAGCACGTGCATGTAGCCCACCGTGACCACCCGGTCGAACGCGTCGCCGGTGCGACCGTCGTACAGCGTGACCTGAGTCCGGGTTGGCGTCATGCCGAGCAGCTTGGTGCGCGGATCGTCCTTCGGGTACGCGAGATCGAGCATCGCCATGATCTCGGTCTCGGTGGCGCCGTCGAACACAGGTGTGGCAAACGGCACCCCCTCGCGCAGGTTGGCCGCCATCGCCAGGACCTCCTCGTCCGAGAGCTCGTTGATGCGCTCCGGCCGGCCGCTGCCGTTGTAGACCTTCTCGATCAGGCTGCGAACCTCGCCGGCGACCGCCTTGGCCTGCAGCAGGTCGCCGATCTTCCGCCCGATGCCCTTTGCGGCCCATCCGAGGTGTGTCTCGAGAATCTGGCCGACGTTCATCCGCGACGGCACGCCGAGCGGATTCAGCACGATGTCGACCGGCGTCCCGTCCGCCATGTGCGGCATGTCCTCGATCGGTACGATCTTGGAAATCACGCCCTTGTTGCCGTGCCGGCCGGCCATCTTGTCGCCCGGCTGGACGCGCCGCTTCACCGCGAGGTACACCTTGACCATCTTCTGCACGCCAGGCGGAAGCTCGTCGCCCTGGGTCAGCTTCTTCTTCTTGGCCTCGAACATCCGATCGAATTCCTCGCGCGTGTTGGCGAGCGAGTCCTTGATCGTCTCGAGCTGGGACTGGGCTTCCTCGTCGGCCAGGCTGATCTCGAACCACGAGTACCGCTCGACGTCGTCGAGGTATGGCTTCGTGATCTTCGTGCCTTTGACGAGTTTCTTCGGACCCTTCTGCGCCGTCTTGTTGAGGAGCAGGCGCTCGATCCGTCCGAAGGTATCCGTTTCGACGATCCGCATCTGGTCGGTGAGATCCTTCCGGTAGCGCTTCAGCTCCTCGTCGACGATGCTCTGGGCGCGCTTGTCACGCTCGATGCCCTCGCGGGTGAAGACCTGGACGTCGATGACCGTGCCCGAAATGCCCGAGGGCACGCGGAGCGAGGTGTCTTTCACGTCGGAGGCCTTCTCGCCGAAAATCGCGCGCAGCAGCTTCTCCTCCGGGGTGAGCTGGGTCTCGCCTTTCGGCGTCACCTTGCCCACCAGCACGTCGCCGGACTCGACCTCGGCCCCGATGTACACGATCCCGGACTCGTCGAGCCGCGACAGCTGCGCCTCGGACAGGTTCGAGATGTCGCGGGTGATCTCCTCCGGTCCGAGCTTGGTGTCGCGCGCGACCACCGTCAGCTCCTCGATGTGAATCGAGGTGTAGCGGTCCTCGGCCACGACCCGCTCGGAAATCAGGATCGAATCCTCGAAGTTGTAGCCGTTCCAGGGCATGAACGCCACGAGCATGTTCTGCCCGAGCGCCAGTTCGCCGAGATCGGTGGACGCGCCGTCGGCAACCACGTCGCCTTTGGCGATCGTCTCGCCCACCTTCACGATCGGGCGCTGGTTGATGTTCGTGTTCTGGTTCGAGCGCTGGTACTTGGTGAGGTTGTAGATATCGACGCCGACCTCGCCGGCGTTCGCCTCCTCGTCATTGACCCGCACGACGATCCGGGTCGCATCAAGGTAGTCGACCAGGCCGCCGCGCAGGGCGATCACGGCGGTGCCGGAATCGGCCGCCACGGTGCGCTCGATTCCCGTGCCGACGAGCGGTTTTTCGGGGCGCAGGCAGGGCACCGCCTGGCGCTGCATGTTCGAGCCCATGAGCGCGCGGTTCGCGTCGTCGTGTTCCAGGAACGGGATGAGCGACGCGGCCACCGAGACAACCTGCGACGGCGCAACGTCCATGTACTGCACCCCGTCGGGCCCGGACAGCATGAATTCGTTCCGGAAGCGGCAGGACACGAGCTCGTCGACCAGCTGCCCCTTCTCGTCGAGCGTCGCATTCGCCTGCGCGATCACGAAGTTGCCTTCCTCGATCGCGGAGAGGAAGTCGATGTCGTTCGTGACGCGGCCGTCGGTGACCTTGCGGTACGGCGTCTCCATGAAGCCGTACTGGTTGGTGCGCGCATAGATCGCGAGCGAATTGATCAGGCCGATGTTCGGGCCTTCCGGTGTCTCGATCGGGCACACACGGCCGTAATGCGTCGGGTGAACGTCGCGCACCTCGAATCCGGCGCGCTCGCGCGTCAGGCCGCCCGGTCCGAGCGCGGACACGCGACGCTTGTGCGTGATCTCGGACAGGGGATTCGTCTGGTCCATGAACTGCGAGAGCTGGCTCGATCCGAAAAATTCCTTGATCGCCGCGGAGATGGGCTTCGCGTTGATGAGGTCGTGCGGCATCAGGTTGTCGCTTTCCGCCTGCGACAGCCGCTCCTTCACCGCGCGCTCCACGCGCACGAGCCCGGCGCGGAACTGGTTCTCGGCGAGTTCCCCGACCGAGCGCACACGGCGGTTGCCGAGATGGTCGATGTCGTCGATCTCGCCGCGACCGTTGCGCAGCTCGACCATGATGCCGACCACCGCCAGAATGTCCTCGTTGGAAAGGGTCGCCGCGCCGTCGGTATCCTTCGGACCCACGCTTTCGTAGAACCGCCGCAGCCATGCGGGCGACTTGTCCTCGAGCTTGTTCGGGTAGGCGCGCCGATTGAATTTCATGCGTCCGACCATCGACAGGTCGTATCGCTCCTCGGCGTAGAAGAGCCCCTTGAACAGCGCTTCGACGGCGTCTTCGGTAGGCGGCTCGCCCGGCCGCATCATGCGATAGATCGCGACCTTTGCGGCCCACTGGTCCGCGGTCTCGTCACTGCGCAGGGTCTGCGAGATGTAGGCGCCCTGGTCGAGGTCGTTGGTGTAGATGGTGCTGACCGATTCGACGCCACCGCCACGCAGCTTCTCCAGCACCTCGTCGGTGATTTCGTCGTTCGCATTGGCGAGGATCTCGCCGGTTTCACGATCGACCACGTTGTGCGCGAGCGAGCGGCCGAGCACGAAGTCGTCGGGCACGGTG
>JAABRB010000440.1 GCA_011391185.1 Betaproteobacteria bacterium | reverse complement strand
GACCGGGCGAGGTTTCGCTCGCGCATCGGGGGGTCCTGTTCCTCGACGAATTCCCCGAGTTCGCGCCGCAAGTGCTGGACTCGCTGCGCCAGCCGCTTGAAATCGGCGAGGTGATGATCGCGCGCGCCAACCACCGCATCACCTATCCGGCGCGCTTTCAGCTGGTGGCCGCGATGAACCCTTGCCGCTGCGGGCGCGCGTACGATCCAAGCTTCAACTGCAAGCGCGGGCCGAATGTGCGGTGCGCCGCCGAATACCAGACGCGGCTATCGGGGCCACTTTTGGATCGCATAGACCTGCATGTGGAAGTGCCGGCGGTCACCGCCGCCGACCTCGTGTTGCCGCCGCCCTCGGAGGGCAGCCGCGAGGTCGCGGCCCGCGTCGCCGCCGCGCGCGCCATCGCGGCCGAGCGCTTGCGCGCGCTGGGCCGGCCGGAGCTGCGAACCAACGCGGAGCTGCAGGGCTCTCTGCTGGAGGCCGCGGCGGCGCCGGAGGGCGCCGGGCTTTCGCTGCTGCGCGACGCGGCCGAGGCCATGCGGCTATCGGCGCGGGGCTATCATCGGGTCTTGAAGGTGGCCCGCACCATCGCCGACCTCGATGGCGCCGAGCGGATCGGCCGGCCGCATCTGGCCGAGGCCTTGGCCTACCGCGCCCTCAACGACCGGATCGCGATCGCGGCCTGATCGTCCGAAAGCGCCCGGATTCGTAAACCAATCGTAAACCAAGGGGCGCGAATCCAGCGCCCGCAGCGCTTTCGAGAATATCCCTGTTAAGCTCGTAAATGGCAGGTTGCCCTCAACCAACAAGGGGGCGGCCATGCTCAAACCCGGGACGAAATCCGTCCAGGCTCAGGCGCGCGGCGAACACCGGCTTTCGGCGCTACTCACGCGCCTGTTCGTGCTGGCCGCGGCGCTCGCATTCGCCTGCTTGCAGTTCTCCGGCGAGTCGCGCGCGCAGGAAACGGCGCCGATGGGCCCATTCGACGCGATCGGCGATCTCGGCTTCGCCGGCATGCTGGCGGGACTATTGGTGTTCGCGATCGCGGCGCTGTGGAACCATCATCGCACCCTCGGCAATTCCAGCGAACGGGTAACCGCGCTCGAAGCCGCGATCGAGGCGCGCGACGACAAGATCTGGGCGCTCGAAGAGCGGCTGGCCAACGCGAACGAACTGGTGGACGCGCAGGGCGACGTTGTGCTGCGCCAGGACGCCGATGGCCGCGTGACCCACGCGAGCGCCGCGGCGGCCGCGCTGATCGGCAAGAAGCCGAGCGAACTCGTCGGCCAAACCGTGACGTTTCGCGTCGTCGCCCAAAGCGAGCGAGCGACGCTCGCCGACGGTTCGATCAGCTACGACCAGGAAATCCATACCAAGGAAGGTCCGCGCTGGATCGCTTGGAAAGAAGCGGCGGTGCACGACGACCTCGGCCGCATCAAGGAGCTGCAACGCGTCGGCCGCGACGTTTCGGCCCGCGTCGCCACCGAGCGCGCGCTCGCCGACGCGCGCACCAAGGCGGAAGCCGCGAGCCGCGCCAAGTCGCGCTTTCTCGCGGTCGTGAGCCACGAGGTGCGCACGCCATTGAATGGGATTCTCGGCATGACCGGGCTGCTGCTCGACACGCAGCTTTCGCCCGAGCAGCGCACCTACGCGCAGGCGGTGAAGACCTCAGGTCAGGCGCTACTCGGGCTCATCGAGGAGGTTCTCGATTTTTCCAAGATCGAAGCCGGCCGACTCGATCTCGAATCGGTTCCATTCGATCTCGTCAGCCTGGTCACCGTCGCGGTCGAGTTGATCGCGCCGCACGCGCAGGAGAAAGGCGTCGAGATCGCCGCCGATTTCGACGACCGGCTGCCGCGGCGCGTCACCGGCGACGCCGCGCGGCTCCGGCAGGTGCTGCTCAATCTCGCCGGCAACGCGGTCAAGTTCACCGACCATGGCGGTGTCGCCGTCGTCGTCGAGCGCGAGGAGGGCGACCGCATTCGCTTCTGGGTCAGCGACTCCGGGCCGGGCATCGGCGCCGACGCGCAAGCGCGCATTTTCAAGGAATTCGAGCAGGGAGATTCGACGCTCGCGCGCCGCCATGGCGGCACCGGTCTCGGGCTCGCAATCGCGGCCCGCATCGTCGAAAAGATGGGCGGCGAGATTCAGCTGGAGAGCTCGACCGGCGAAGGCTCGAACTTCACTTTCGTGATCGAACTGCCGGAAGTGGTCGATGCCAACACGATGCAAAAGGCGCCGGATCTCTCGGGGCTGGAAATTCTGGTCGCCTCCCCCTCGCCGGTCGTCGGCCCCTTGCTGGTGCGCCGGCTCAACGCCTGGCACGCCAAGGTCGTGATCGCGCCGGAAGTGGCGATCGCAAAAGCGATTATCCCGGAGCGCGAATGGGCCGCGGTGATCATCGACCGCACCTTCGGTCTGGAGGCGACCGCGGAACTCGCGCGCCTGAGCCAGGATCATTCCGAGCATCGCCACGTACTGCTCGGCCCGGCCGAGCGCGGCGAGTTGGAGACGCTCAGGGAAGCCGGCTTCGACGGCTATCTGGTGAAGCCGGTTCGGGCCGCCACGCTTGCGGCCCGCCTCACGGCGCCGGAACTGGCGCCCCCCCTGGTGCCGCAAGGCGACGCCGAGGCGGATGCGGAAATGCCGGGTGGCCGCCGCCTTGCGATCCTCGTGGCCGAAGACAACCAGATCAACGCGCTATTGGCCCAAGCGATGCTCGCGCGCCTTGGCCATGCGCCCACCGTCGTCTCTGACGGCGTATCGGCGCTGACCGCAGTGGCGACCGCGCACGCCATAGGCGCGCCCTATGACCTCGTGCTCATGGATCTGCATCTGCCCGGAATGGACGGGCTCGAGGCGACGCGGAAGATCCGCGCGCTCGGTGCCGCCGAGGGCGGCACGATTCCGATCGTAGCGCTGACCGCCAATGCGGCGGTCGAAGATCACGAAGCCTGCCGCGAAGCCGGAATGAACGCGTTCCTGGTCAAGCCGATCGACCGCGAGCGGCTCGATCAGATCGTCGCCGAGACTTGCGGCACGCGGCCGGGCGCCCTGGTGGGCCACGCCGCCTGAATTTTAGAGTTTGCGCAGCGCCACTTCGTCAACCAGGTGATTTTCGCCTTTTCGGAGGATCAGGCTCGCGCGCTGGCGTGTGGGCAGGATATTTTCGCGCAGATTGACGAGATTGATCCGCGTCCAGATCGAGATCGCCGTTTGCGTCGCCTGTTTCTGGTCGAGCTTCGAATAGCGGTGGAAGTAGGATTTCGGGTCGCGGAACGAAGTTTCGTAGAGCCTGAGGAACCGCTCCACGTACCAGCG
>JAABRB010000439.1 GCA_011391185.1 Betaproteobacteria bacterium | reverse complement strand
CAGCGCCCGCGACTTCGGATGGGAGGGGACAACCGAGACCGTCGACCGGCTGGAAGCGACGCTCGCGACGATGGGCGGGTTGCAGCGGTTCCGCGGTCATTTCTTCAATTGGTACGACACGCAGAATCTTCGCCCGCTGGACCCGCAATACGTCTCTTCGGTGGATAGCGGCAACCTGGCCGGACACCTGATCGCTCTTGCCAATGCCTGTCGGGAGTGGAGCGGTCGTCCGCTGGCGGGTTCTGAATTGGTTGCCGGCATTGAAGACGCCCTTGACCTCACGCGCGCAACCTTGCAAGGTCTTCCCGACGACCGGCGGACGCAAACGATCACTCGCCAGCAGCTTGGCGAAGCGCTCGATGCGGTTGCCGCCTCGCTCCGCCAGGACCCGCTTCTCCAGCTCCAACCGCCGGAGGACATCGCAGCACGGCTCGTGGAAGTCGCGACCCAAGCCACGACAATGGTCGACATCGCCCGCACGTTGGCCATCGAGCGTGGCGACGACGCCGGCGCTGAAATGCTGTACTGGGCGGAGGCGACACAACGGTCGATCGAGAGTCACTGCATTGACCTTACCCAGACCGCTCATTCTTCCACTGAGGCCGCCCGTCCCCTGGAACAGCGACTGGCGAGTCTCGAAGCGACGGCGCTGATCCTGGCCGGCGCAATGGAGTTCGGCTTTCTCCTTGACCCGGACCGCAAGCTCCTCTCGATCGGCTATCGGGTCGCGGAGGGCAATCTCGACCCGAGTTGCTACGACCTTCTCGCATCCGAGGCACGGCTTGCGAGCTTCGTGGCGATCGCCAAGGGCGACGTACCGTCGCGTCACTGGTTCCGGCTGGGGCGCGCGGTCACGCCGGTCGGGCGCGGCGCGGCGCTGATCTCCTGGTCAGGGTCGATGTTCGAGTATCTGATGCCCTCGCTCGTCATGCGCGCCCCGGCCGGCAGCCTGATCGAGCAGACGAGCCGCCTCGTTGTCGGCCGGCAGATAACCTATGGCACCGCGCTCGGTGTGCCGTGGGGGGTTTCGGAATCCGCCTACAACGTCCGCGACCTGGAACTCACCTATCAGTATTCGAACTTCGGCGTCCCGGGCCTCGGTTTGAAACGCGGCTTGGGCGAAAACGCGGTCATCTCGCCCTACGCGACGGCGCTCGCAGCCATGGTCGATCCGGGTGCGGCGGCGCGCAACTTCGCCCGGCTTGCCGCCATCGGCGCGCAGGGCCGCTACGGCTTCTACGAGGCGCTCGATTACACGCCGACGCGCCTGCCCGAGGGGAAAGACGTCGCGATCGTCCGCGCTTTCATGGCGCACCATCAGGGCATGACGGTGGTCGCCATCGCCAACGCTCTCCTCGACGGCAAGATGCGGGCACGGTTTCATGCCGAGCCGATGGTGCAGGCAACGGAATTGCTGTTGCAGGAACGCACGCCGCGCGATGTTGCTATCGCTCATCCCAGGGCCGAGGAAGTCAAGACCGCGGCGACGGTCCGGGACCTGGAGTTGCCCGCGGTGAGGCGGTTCCACTCCGCGCACAGCGCCACGCCGGAGGCGCACCTGCTTTCGAACGGCAGCTACGCGGTGATGCTGACGGGAGCCGGCTCCGGTTACAGCCGCTGGCGCGATCTCGGGATCACGCGCTGGCGCGAGGATGTCACCCGCGACGACTGGGGCGCCTACGTCTTCCTGCGCGACGTGGAAAGCGGGGAGGTCTGGTCCGCGGGTTACCAGCCGTGTGGAGCCGAGCCGGACAGTTACGAGGTCACGTTCACCGAGGATCGAGCCGAGTTCATCCGCAGCGACGGAACGATTACCACGATCCTCGACGTTGTCGTCTCGCCGGAGGACAACGCCGAGGTCCGCCGCGTAACCGTCACGAATACCGGCAACCGGGCACGGGACATCGAACTCACTTCGTATGCCGAGCTCGTGCTGGCACCGCCCGCGGCAGATACGACGCACCCGGTTTTTTCCAAGCTTTTCGTGCAAACCGAATATTCTGCCAAGATCGGCGCCATCCTGGCGACGCGGCGGCGGCGATCGCCCACCGAGGCCGAAATCTGGGCGGCACATCTTGCCGTCGTCGAAGGCGAGACGGTGGGCGAGCCGGAGTTCGAAACCGACCGGGCCCGTTTTCTCGGCCGCGGACGCGAGGTTCGGGCGCCGATTGCCGTGATGGATGGCCGGCCGCTTTCCAACACCGTCGGCACCGTTCTCGATCCCGTGTTCGCGCTGCGCCGCCGCGTGCGGGTTCCGCCGGGCAAGTCGGCGCGCATCGCTTTCTGGACGCTCGTCGCGCCGACCCGCGGCGAGGTGTTGGATCTCATCGATAAGCACGAGGACACGACCGCCTTCGATCGAGCGGCCACCTTGGCGTGGACCCGCGCGCAAGTGCAGTTGAGTTATCTCGGCATCGACGCGGAGCAGGCAGGCCAATTTCAGCGTCTCGCCGGCTGCGTGCTCTACGCCGATCCGTCGCTGCGTCCGTCGTCGGAGACCATACGGCGCGGCGGCGGAGGGCCGGCGGCACTCTGGGCCCAGAGCATTTCCGGCGACCTCCCGATCGTTCTCGCGCGCATCGACAACATCGATGACCTCGCCATCATCCGCCAGTTGCTGCGTGCTCATGAATACTGGCGCGTGAAGCAGCTCGCCGTCGATCTCGTGATCCTGAACGAACGGGCATCCTCCTATGTCCAGGACCTTCAGATCGCCCTGGAAACGCTGGTTCGCACGAGCCGGTCCCGACCGCAGATCGGAGCTGATTCTGCGCGTGGCGCCGTGTTCGTGCTCCGTGCAGACCTCATTTCGGTGGAGACACGCGCTCTCCTCCTCTCCATGGCGCGGGCCGTGCTGCTGGGAGGACACGGAACGCTATCGGAGCAGCTCAACCGTCTCCAGGGGCCAGACACCGCCACCGCGCCGCCGCCGAGGCGCGTGCCACCCGCAGGCGCATTGCAGACCGCTGCGGTGCCACCGAAACTTGAATTCTTCAACGGGCTCGGTGGATTCGCCGCGGACGGACGGGAGTATGTGACGAACCTCGGCGCCGGGCGGTCGATACCCGCCCCGTGGATCAATGTCATCGCCAATCCCTCGTTCGGCTTTCAAGTCGCGGTCGAGGGCGGCGGCTACACCTGGTCGCTCAGCAGCCGCGAGAACCAGCTGACGCCCTGGTCGAACGACCCTGTCACCGATCGGCCGGGCGAAGTCATCTATCTGCGCGACGAGGAGTCCGGCGAACTGTGGGGGCCGACGGCCCTGCCGATTCGTGACGAGGCCGCGACCTATATCGCCAGGCACGGCCAGGGCTACAGCC
>JAABRB010000046.1 GCA_011391185.1 Betaproteobacteria bacterium | reverse complement strand
CCGGTAGCCGCCGTCCACCTTTTTCGCGCGCGTGGCGAGCGCGCCCAGATCCGAGCCGGCATTGGGCTCCGTCATGCACACTGCACCGATCTTCTCGCCGCGCAGCGCGGGCAGGAACAGGCGCTCGACGATGTCCGCATTGCCCAGCATGTGGAGAAATTTCGTGCCCATCAGCGCCTGCATCGCGGCGCAGCCGGCGAGCGACACCGACCCGCGCGCGACCTCCTCCAGCGCCAGGCAGAACGTGACGAGGTCGAGACCCGAGCCGCCGACGTCTTCCGGGTAGCGGATGCCGAAGAAGCCCAGATCGGCGAGCTCGCGGAAAAGCGCGTGCGGAAACTCGTGCGCCTCGTCCATCGCCGCCGCCGCCGGCGCGATGCGCTCGTCGGTGAGGCGCGCGAACACATCGCGCACCTGGCGTTGTTCGTCAGTCAGCTCGAAGTTCATGTATTTGCCATCTCAGTCAACCACCCCGTCGGGCTTCGCCCGACGCCCCTCCTTGAAAAGGAGGGGCGAGTTGCAGCTTTTTCCCCTCCTTTCCAAGGAGGGGTGGCGCCGCAGGCGGCGGGGTGATTTGCCATTCAATCCTTCAACCCGTACTTCTCACGCGCGGCCTTGTCGGAGATCACACCGTTCAGGACCTCCGCACGCACCAAATCCCGATCGCGCTTCTTCGGGTCACCGTATCCACCGCCACCACCCGCCTGCTGGTGGTAGATGGTGCCCTTGGGAACACCGAGAATGAGGTCCTTGTTCTTCGGCGTGACTTCGCGCCCGTCCGGATATTTCAGTCGGATGAAGTTGAGCGTGCCCTCGCCGCCACCAAACAGTCCGAACGCCGGCTCGAAATCCCCGTCGCCGAAGATGACGACCTGGGTGTCGTCCGACCCGAACTCGTAGATCGTCTCCACGCCGAGCCCGCCGCGCCACTGACCCGGCCCGGCAGAATCGGTAATGTACTCATGCCTCAGTAACCGGTGTGGCGTTTGCTGTTCGAACATCTCGTAGTCCTGGTCGAGGACTCCGCCTGACGCGTCAATCATGCCGATATGGTCGTAGCCGTCGGTGCCCTGCATTCCACCCGATCCGCCTTTCAGTCCCATGAACCCGATGTCGACGTATTGCTCCTTTTTCCCGGGATCGATTCCGGTGGTGAGCGAGCACAGCAGATTGTTCCAGCCGGCCGTGACCCGATCGGGCATGACCGGTGCGAGCGCGCGCTGGATCGCGTCCGCGTTCGGCGGGCAGAGATGATTGCCGAAGGTTGTCGCCTTCGGATAGCTGGCGTTCAGGATCGTGCCCTCCGGGATGACGATCTCGATCGGTTCGACCATCCCCTCGTTGTGCGGAATGTCGGGGTTCACCATCTGCAGCAGCGTGAGGATCGTCGCCGATGCGCTCGAAGTGAACGTGCCGTTCACGAATCCGTTCGTCTGAGCGTCGGTTTCCGAGTAGTCGAACTTGATGCGGCGGTCCTCCACCGTGATCTTCACGCGAATCTTGAACGTCGAGCCCTCGTGCCGGCCGTCGTAGTAGACCGAGCCTTCCCCTGCGTAGACCCCGTTCGGGATCTTCTCGATCTCCGCCTCCATCATCTTCTGCGTGGCCTCGAACAGCGCCTGCTTGTGCGCCACGAAGCTCTCCATTCCGTACTTTTTGATGAGCGCGAGCACGCGCCGCTCGCCCACCTTGCATGCGCCCATTTCAGCCTTCATGTCGTGCTGAACGATTTCGAGCCGGATGTTGGCGAAGATGAGATTCCAGACGTCCTTGCGCAACTTGCCCTTCTCGTACACCTTGATCGGCGGGATGCGCAGCGCCTCCTGCCAGACCTCGACCGCGTTGGGGTTGTAGCCACCGCGAACCGCGCCGCCGATGTCGGCCTGGTGGCCCTTCACCGAGGTCCACGCAATGAGCTTGCCGTCGTGGAACACCGGCACGAAGACCGCGACGTCGTTGTTCTGATTGCCGAGGCTGAACACGTCGTTGTGGAAGATCACGTCGCCCGGGTGAATGTCGTCGCCGTAGTACTTGATGATGTACTTGCACACCGGCGCGAGCGAGAACGCGAGGATCGGCAGGTTCTCGGTCTGCTCGAGCATGCGCCCTTCGGCGTCGTAGAGCCCGGTCACGTAATCCTTCGCCTCGCACAGGATCGGCGAGCGCGTCGTCTTCTCCATCGAGATCGACATCTCGTCGGTGATCGACCGGAACGTGCGGGCGTAGACCGACAATAGGATCGGGTCGATGTTCATGTATGGCTCCTGTTCATTGCAGCGGCGCCAGGTCGCTTTTTCCCCTCCTCTCCGAGGCGGGGTGCCGCTGGAGGCGGCAGGGTGGTGTACGGCTTCTGCTGAACCACCCCGGCCGCTGCGCGGCCACCCCTCCTCGGAGAGGAGGGGAGAAAAGCTTTTTCCCCTCCTTTTCAAGGAGGGGTGGCCGCGCAGCGGCCGGGGTGGTTATGTCCTCCATCACGCCACGGCCTCCTCGGCGCGCAGCCGCACCAGATCCTCGCGCCCCTTGCGATACACCGCGAACGAGCCGAGCGCGTCCACTGCGCAATCGTAGGCGGTCGACACGAAGATCGCCGTCGTCACCGCTTCGATCATCGCCGGGCCGGCGATCCGGTTGCCGTGCCGCAGCGCATGGCCGTCATAAACAGGTACGACCTCGAAGGCTTTCGTCTCGGGAACGTACATGTTGCGCCGACCCTTCAGGGCGTGCGCCGCGTCCTCTCCACCCCACGGCTCGGCGCGCGGGCGCGGGCGGTCCGTCGTGCCGACCCCCTGGACCCGAACATTGATGATTTCCACCGGCGTGCCTTCCTCGGCGAGCGAGTAACCGAAGAGCCGCTCGTGCTCGGCGTGGAACGCCTGCGCGATCGCCACGCCGTCGCGTCGCCGGATTGCGCCGTCCGGAACCGTGAACGACACCTCGTGGTACTGCTTGATGTACCGGCAGTCGAGTTTGACGACCGAACTGCGGCGTGCCTCGGGGACACCCTCCTCGGCGAGCAGCCGCGACCCTTCGGCGGCCATCTCGTCCACCAGCTTGCCGAGACGCACCCAGTCCAGGCTTTCCAGGCGCGCGACGAACGTGCGCACGAAGTCGTGCTTGAGATCCGAGAGCAGCATGCCGAACGCGCACAGCACCGAGCTTTCGCGCGGCACGATCTGCAGCGGGATCTCGAGCTCCGCGCAGATCAGGCACGAGTGGATCGGCCCGGCGCCACCCGCGGCGATGATCGGAAACTCGCGCGGGTCGAAGCCGCGCTTGATCGTCACCTCGCGCACGCCCTGGGCCATGTTGTTGCATACGACGCGGTACATTCCTGCCGCCGCGTCTTCGACCGAGAATCCCAGCGGCTTCGCGATGTGCGTCTCGATGGCGCGCCGCGCCGCGTCCGGGTCGAGCTTCATCCGGCCGCCGGCGAAGTAGCCCGGGTCGAGATAGCCGAGTATGACGTTCGCATCAGTCGTGGTCGGCAGCTCGCCGCCTTTCCCATAGCAGGCCGGCCCCGGATCGGCACCCGCACTCGCCGGGCCCATGCGCAACAGTCCGCCTTCATCGATCCAGCCGATCGACCCGCCGCCCGCGCCAATGGTGTGGATGTCGAGCATCGGGAGCGCGGTCTTGAGGCGATCGATCTCGCCTTCGGTCACGAGCATCGGCGTGCCCACCGCAATGGAAGCCTCGAAGCTGGTGCCGCCCATGTCGACCGTGATCGCCTTGTCCTGCCCGTGCGCACCCGCGTAGTGCAGACCCGCGCCGGGACCACCCGCCGGACCGGAGAGCAGCGTGAGTGCGGCCTGCTCGCGCGCGATCTGCGGCGTCACCACCCCGCCGTTCGACTGCATGATGAGCAGCACCCCGCGGAATCCGACAGACTTCAGCCGGCCGACGAGCTGGTCGAGATAGCGATTGAGCTTCGGACCGACGTACGAATTGAGTGCCGTCGTGGAGACGCGCTCGTAGAAGCGGATCGACGGCAGGAGATCGGTCGAGACGGTGAGGTAGGCCTCAGGAAGCTCCTTCCTTACAAGCGCTGCCGCGGCGCGTTCGTGGGCCGGATTTGCGAACGCGTTCATGAAGCAGATCGAGACGGCCGCCACGCCTTCCTTGCGGAAAATGTCGAGCGCGGCCTTCACGTCGGTGATCGAGAGTGCCTCGACCTCGCGGCCGGCGCGATCGAGTCGGCCGCCGACCCCGGCGCGCAGCCGGCGGGGCACGAGCGGCACGACGTTCGTGTAGCGATTGTTGTACTGCTCCTCGCGGATGCCGCGGCGCATCTCGAGCGCATCGCGCACGCCACGCGTGGTGATGAGGCCCGACTTCGCGCCGGTGCGCGTGAGCACGGCATTGGTCGCGACCGTCGTGCCGTGCACGATCGTGTCGATCGTCGGCGCGAACTGCTCGAGGGTCTGCGCGGGCGCCTGGCTCGCGGCGATTTCGGTGAGGCCTTCGACCACTGCGATCGACGGGTCGGCGGGCGTCGACAGCGTCTTGAAGATCGCCGGCTCGGCGCCGTCGCGCGCCACGATGAAGTCGGTGAACGTCCCCCCGACGTCGATGCCAATCTTAAGCGTCACGAAAATCTCCCTTCCGCAATTCGCGGCAGCGCGCAGACGACTTCCCGCACCACCCCGCCGGCTTCGCCGGCACCCCTCCTCGGAGAGGAGGGGAGACGTTTCTTTCCCCTCCTTTTCAAGGAGGGGTGGCTGCGCAGCAGCCGGGGTGGTTGCGGCCTCACGCAATGGTCTCCCGCGCGGCAGCGATGGCGAGCTCGCGCACCGCGCCCTTCTGGACCTTGCCGAGCGCGGTGCGCGGCAACTGGGCGACCGTCACGACCGCGCGCGGATGCTTGTAGCGCGCCACCCGCCCGTCGAGCACGGCGAGCACTTCACGCTCAGTGACCGACTTACCGGGCTTTGGCACGACGACTGCGACCACCGCCTCGCCCCATCGATCATCCGGCCGGCCCACGATCGCCACCTCGGCTATTCCCTCGCACTCCGCAAGCACGTTCTCGATTTCGGCCGGGTAGATGTTCTCGCCGCCGGAGATGATCATGTCCTTGATGCGGCCGTCGACGACGAGCCATCCCTCGGCGTCGAAATGCCCCATGTCGCCACTGTGGAACCAGCCTCCGCGCAGCGCCTCCGCAGTCGCCTCGGGTTTGCGCCAGTAGCCGCTCATGACGTTCGGCCCGCGCACGAGGATTTCGCCGCTGACACCGGGCGCGACGTCGGCGCCCGATTCGTCGGCCACCCGGATCTCGCAATGCATTGCCGGGAGCCCCGCCGATCCCGCTTTGCGCCGGGCCTCGGACGCCGGCACGTAGGTGGCGATGGGCGCAGTCTCCGTGGAACCGTACACCTCGATGAGCGGCACGCCGCGCGCGTGCACCGCTTCGAAAATCCACCGCGGCACGATTTGCGAGCCGGTCGTGATCATCCGCAGGCTCGCGAGCTGCGCATCCTTCCAGCGCGGCAGCGCGCGCAGCGCATCGATCTGCGCGGGTACCAGAACGGCAAGCGTGATCGCCTCGCGCTCGATCGCGTCGAGCGTCGCCCCCGGATCGAACTTGGCATGCAGCGCCACCGTCGCGCCGGCATGCAGCGCCGGCAACGTGAGGATGTTCAGCCCGCCGACGTGAAAGAGCGGCAGCGTCGTAAGCACGCGGTCCGCGCTGGTGAAGTCGTGCATGCGCGTGCTGTTGACGGCGTTGTGGAAAAGCGCGCCCTGCGTGAGGAGCACGCCCTTGGGATGCCCGGTCGAGCCCGACGTGTAGCACAGCAGCACCGGAAGGCGCTCACTCCCTTCGATCGGCGGCGCGGAATGTCTACCGGTCGCCAGGAACGCGTCATAGTTTTCCCAGCCTGGCGCGTCGCCGAGCGCGATGGTTCGCATCGCCGGCAGCCCTTGCTTCACGCCGTCGATACCCGCGGCGAACGCGGCCTCGGCGACGAGCAGCTTCGGCGCGCAATCCGCGAGTGTTTCGCGATGCTCGGGCGGCGCGAGGCGCCAATTGAGCGGCGCGAGCATTGCGCCGACGCGCGCGCACGCGAACAGCAGCGCGATCATCTCGGGATTGTTCAGGCCGAGGAACGCGACACGGTCCCCGGACGCAACCTTGGCGGATACAAGGGCGCGTGCGACCGCATCGATGCGCGCAGCAAGCGTCGCATAGGAGATCTCCTGCTCCGCGAAACGGATCGCGCACTTCTCCGGCGAGAAGCTCGCCTGCCGATCGATCCAGTGGGAGAGATCCATGGTTGCACTCAGGCGTCGGCGACTTCCAGCACGACCGCCATGCCCGTATCGCCCGCGGCGCAGCCGGAGAAGAGTCCCCAGCCGCCGCCACGCAGCGCGAGCTCCTCGATCAGCTCGATGATCGCGCGCATGCCCATCGGGCCCTGCGGATGCCCCCACACCAGCGAGCACCCGTAGTTGTTCATCTGCATGACGTCCACGCCCGTTTCTTTCGCGAACAGCAGATCGTTCACCGCGAACGGGTTGTGGGTCTTGATCGCGTCCATTTGCTTGACGGTTCGGCCGGCCTGTTCCAGCGCGCGATTGGCAGCCGGCACAACCGCCTCGGGCATGTAAGCGAGCTCGGCGCGCGCCTGTCCGAACCCGTGCAAGCGCACGATGATTTTCGGATCGCGCGCGAGCTCGCGCGCGCGCTCGGCAGTGGTGAGGATCAGCGCCGCGCTGCCGTCGGCCGGATGGGTCTGGCCGCCGTAGGTGACGGTGCCGCCGGGGAGGACCGGCTTGAGCTTGGCGAGCCCTTCGGGCGTCGATGTGGAGATGCCTTCGTCTCCCTCGAGCGTGGCGACCGTCTTCCGCAAGTTCGGCGCCGGCACGTCGAAGGGGAGCGTCATGTAGCGCTTCTGGAATGCGTTGCCGTCCGCGATGGCCGCACGGTACTGCTCCTCGCGCCGCAGCACCACCTCATGCTGAGGTGCGGTGCCGAAACCGTGGCGCTTGGCGACGTTCTCGGCGGTCTGCGTCATCGAGTGCCCGCCGAGCGGATCGCAACCGAAGTTGTCCATCACCCAGTCTTCGTGCGTGCCGGTGCCACCGGGCCCCTTCGGGTTCGGGTAGTACAGGTGCGGACCGTTGGAGGTGCGATCGCAGGTCGCCGCAAGCGCGGTGCGCGCGAGGCCCGACTCGATCTCCTCCACGGCGGTGGCCAGCACGCGCACGCTCGTCGCGCAGGCCTGCATCACCGTCGGCCCGCCGACGTGACCGAGTCCGGCGAGGCCGGCAAACCACGGCAAGCCGTAGAAGGTCTGCTTCTGCAGCACCGTGATGCCGAGCACGCCGTAGTCGAAGGCTTCGGGCGCGATCTTCCGCCGGGCGAGCTCCTGCTTCGCGACATGCGCGGCGAATTCCACCGAATGCAGGTTGGCGAAGCTGCCCTGCCACCGCGCGAACGGCGTGCTCCAGTATGCGCCGTAAGGAATGTGTGCTTTGTACGTCATGCGGGGTCCTCTATTGCGGTGGTCCGGCTTAGCCGCCGTTCAGGACGAGCGTTTCGGCGTCCGACCGTTTGGCGAGCGCGCGCCGGGCGCGCTCGAGTTGCCCAAGCATCGCGCGGCTGGCATCTGCGGAATTGTCCTGGCGCAGGGCGACGGCGATCTCCTTCATGCCCTCGAGCGCGCCGGTCCGCACCGCGGTGTCGGCAAGGGTCAGCACGCGCAAATAGCGCACGTGATCGGCGTAGACGCCGATTGCACGCACCATGCGGCGGTTGGGAACGAGCGCGAGCCACGCTTCGCGAAAACGCGAATTTGCGGCGATGAACGTCTCGGCGTCACCCGCGTCGTGCGCGGCGACCGCGTCGGCCAGCGCGTCATCGAGGGGCTTGCGCTTTTCAGGATCGGCGGCACGCGACGTCGCGAGCCGGATCGCCTCGGGCTCGAGCAGGCTGCGCAGGGCGTAGATATCGTCGAGGTCTTCCGACGTGAGGCCCGGCACCGCGAAGCTGCGACCGTCTGCTTCGACGAGCCCCTCGCTCGCCAGGCGGGCGAGCGCCTCGCGAACCGGCGTGCGCGAAACGCCGAGCTGGGTCGCGAGCGTCACTTCCTGGAGCCGCTCGCCCGGACCGAAACGGCCGGTGCGCAGCAAATCGCGCAGCCTCTGATAGACCTGGTCCGCAAGCGCGATCGGACGATCGAGCGGTTTCAGCTGTGGCGGCAAGTTCCCCTCCTCGGGAGACGGTTGCCAGGACACCGGGCCGCGACTCGGCCCGGAATGTGTACTGTATACACTCCTCGCCATCCGATGTCACTGAGTAGGATCTGAGTCCGTGATTTGGGTAAAACGCGGGGGGCGGTTCAGGCATGATCCCATATATAGTAGTGTGCGGATCTAATGTGAGTACTTCCTTACATCGGTACTTCGTCAAGTGAGCATCGTAAGTTATTGATTTATTGAATATCGATGGCCATGGGGCCGCCGGCCCCGAGTTTTGATATCGCCTGCTTACCGCCCGCCGCCCGAGCGACGCCGAGCGGACTGTCCGATACTCGAACGTTGAGTGGATTGTCGAAGACGCTCCCTGCGGCGTCGCGAGCGCCGGATCGCCGCGGTCCCGAATCAGCGTCTGGCTGCCCAGGCCGCGCTTGAATTCAACGTTCGCGACGCCTACACCGATAGAAGCGGATCGTTTTCTGTCGTCGAAGTCGTCGAAGTCGTCGATGTCGTCGATCGGGAGGGGCAGATGCATCGCGTACTGGCTGTCGGCTTGTCGGCAATCGCGCTGGCGCTGGTACCGGCGCTGCCGGTCCTTGCACAAGCTCCAGCTCAGGAACCGGCTCGGTCATCGCTCAGCGGCGTCTACCTCCAGCTCGATACCGGCTGGTCGTGGGCCGGCAATGCCGGTGTCACGAACGCGAACCCGCAACCCGCGGGTGCGAATTGCCTGCTCCAGGCGTTCACGACGCCCCCTGCGCACATCTGCGCCGGTACGCTGGACCAGCTCGGTTCGTCGTTCATCCTCGGCGGCGGAGTCGGCTACCGGCTTCCCATGGGATTCCGGGTCGACGTCACTTACAACAACCGGAGTGGCTACGACCTCAAGGGCGTGGGTCCGAACGGGGTGAGTTTCGACCCGAAGGTGGCCGCGAACACCGTCATGCTGAACGGTTACTACGATCTGCCGGTCACGCTCGGAGAGGGAGTGAAGCCGTACGTGGGCGGCGGCATCGGCAGGACGAAGAACAAAGTGAACAACATCAACTACAGCGAACCCGGGCCTCCCCCCGAGTCGGGCCAGGTCCCCGGGGGCTCGAAGAGCAGCATGGCATGGCAGTTGACGCTGGGCGCCGAGGTGCGCATCACCAAGAATTGGGTGGTCGACATCGGGTATCGCTACGTCGATCTCGGGAAACTCGCGACGAACGCGGGGCCCGCCACCGCCGGCCAGCCGTACAACGCGGACAACTATACGACCCCTTTGACGGGCAAGCTGCGGGCGAACGAGTTCCTGTTCAATCTGCGCTACGAGCTCTGAGGCGAAGCCGTGACCGGCGTGCCAGTGCGCGTCGGTCGTTCGGTCGTTCGTTCGATTCGCCCGGACCGGATCCCTGCAGATCCTCGATCACGAATTCGGACTCGAGACTGTCCGCGTCGAAGAATGGCATATCATGGAGCGGTAACAGTCGACGGCTGCATCGCCAGCTCCGCAACACGACAGCCTCGGCTCCACGGGAGATTCCATCGATGAACACCGAATTGCCAGTCGATCCGATTGCCCTCCGAGAAGAGGTCAAGAGCAAGTATCGGGAGGTGGCCAGCAATCCCAACGGAGAGCATCACTTCCACACGGGCCGGCCGCTCGCGCGACGCCTCGGCTACGAATCGGCGCTGGTCGACGCGATGCCGGATATGGCCGTCGAGTCCTTTGCCGGGGTGGCGAACCCGTTCGCACTCCGAGCCCTTGACCCCGGGGAAAAGGTGGTCGACGCAGGATCGGGTGGGGGCTTTGACTGCTTCGTCGCAGCCCACCAAGTGGGCCCGCAGGGGAAAGTCGTCGGCGTCGACATGCTTCCGGAAATGCTGGAAAAGTCCCGTGCGGCGGCAAAGCTCATGGGGCTCGTGCAGGTCGAGTTTCGCGAAGGACTTCTGGAGAAGATTCCGGTACCGGACGGCTGGGCCGATGTCGTTATCAGCAACGGAGTCCTCAATCTCTGCGCCGACAAACGGGAAACCTTCTCCGAGTTGTGGCGGGTATTGCGTCCCGGAGGAAGGTTGCAGTTCGGCGACATCGCCAACGGGAATCCGGTCCCGGCGGATGCCTTGAAGGATATCGACCTGTGGACCGGATGAATTGCCGGCGGCCTTCCGTGCGAAGGCTGGCGAGCAATGCTGGCGGAAGTCGGATTCGTCGACATCCAGATCGGCCCGCCGTACGACACCTTCGGGGAAGCCAGAGGCGAGAAGAAGGCGAGGCTCTTCTCGGTGTACGGCTACACGTTCCTGGCACGCAAACCCGGAAACCTCTAGCCCTGAAGACGCCATGAGCACACTGCGCGCAAAAATAAAGGAAGAGATCGAGGCACTGCTCCCGCCCACCATTTTCTTCTTCATCGCGTTGCACATCGTCGCGTTCGTGCGCGTCCTGATGCTGGAGGGAACGGGAATTCCGCTCGGCACTTCGGTATCGGTAACGCTGGCCGCCCTGATTCTCGGCAAGTCGGTGGTGATCGCGGACTTGCTGCCCTTCATCAATCGCTACCCCCACAAGCCGCTGGTCTACAACGTCGGCTGGAAGACGACTCTCTACGTCCTGATAGCCATGCTTGTCCACTATCTGGAGCGCCTCGCCGACTACTGGCGAGCGGCCGGCAGCTTCGTCGCGGGGAACGAGAAGCTGCTCGCGGAGATCGTGTGGCCGCATTTCTGGGCCATCCAGATCCTTCTGGTGCTGTTCATTCTGATGTACTGCACGATGCGGGAACTCATTCGCGTCATCGGCGCGGACAAGGTGCGACACATGTTTTTCGGGCCGCTGCAGAACACCTAGATTTCAGGGCACCTCTCATGGCTCCGGAATCCGGGTTGCCCACTCACGGTAGCCTGGCATACGCTTGAGGGTACGCAGCATGCGCTTTGCCAGGCCTCATGAGCACTCGACGTGCCGGCCCGCTTTTGTGCAATCACAAACTGGACCCAGGAATTCTCGATGAACTGGAACGTTTATCTCTCGGGTGAAATTCATTCCGACTGGCGGCAGCAGATCATTGAAGGAGCCCAGGCGCTCGATCTGCCCGTGTCATTCTCGTCGGCCGTGACCGATCATGAAGCGAGCGATGCGGCAGGCGACCTGCTCGGCGCAGAATCGAACGCCTTCTGGCGCGACCACAAGTCATCCAAGGTCAATGGCATCCGCACCAAGACGCTGATCGAAAACCGCGACGTCGCGGTCGTGCGCTTCGGCGACAAGTACAAGCAGTGGAACACGGCCTTCGATGCCGGAAATTGCGCAGCGATCGGAAAGCCCTGCATCACGCTCCACGAAGAGGACATCATCCATGCCCTCAGGGAAGTCGACGCCTCCGCCATGGCCTGGGCGACGACTACCGGGCAGGTCGTGGAGATACTGAAATACGTGATCAGCGTGCGCTGAGGCGGATGGACGCCCTGACGGAGATTCGCGCGGTCGACCAGGTCCCGGGGGAGCCGCGTCGCCGGTGGTTCACGTCGAGCGGGCTGGACCTGATCGTGTGGCTCGACGAGTCGGGGCAACCGGACGCGTTTCAGCTTTGCTACGACAAGCCTCACGCGGAACGCGCGCTGACCTGGAAGCCGGAACTCGGTTTTCGCCATACCGCGGTCGACGATGGCGAAGTGGAAGCGCTCCGGTACAAGGCGACTCCCATCCTCGTTTCCGACGGCGACTTCGCGTCCGAGCGGATCGACGCAATGTTCGCCCGAGCCAGCGCCGGTCTTCCGCCGGACATCGTGGCGTTCGTCAGCGCCAGATTGCGTGAATATCCGAGTCATGCGGGTGACAGGTAACCCTGGGCCACGGAAACCGCGCCGGAGCGTGCCCGGGCTCACGTGCCGGCGCTAACGGGGCGCAGACGATGACGCTTCGACGACTTCTGGGAATCGGGTTCCCCATCATTCAGGCGCCCATGGCGGGCGTGCAAGGCAGCGCCCTCGCTGTGGCGGTCTCCAATGCCGGCGGTCTGGGCTCGCTGCCCTGCGCCATGCTCGGCCCCGACGCGATCCGCAACGAGTTGGCGGCGATCCGGTCGCAGACCGATCGGCCGTTCAACGTCAACTTCTTCTGCCACACGCAGCCTGCGCCAAGCGCGGAGCGTGAATCCGCCTGGCGTGCCGCGCTCGCGCCGTATTACCGGGAGTACGGAATCGATCCGGACGCGATTCCGGCGGCGCCGGGGCGCGCCCCATTCAGTCCCGAAGCCGCCAGCTTGCTGGAGGAATTCAGGCCTGCTGTCGTGAGTTTTCATTTCGGACTTCCGTCGCCCGCGTTGCTCGCGCGCGTGAAAACCCTGGGCGTGAAGGTCCTCTGCTCGGCAACGACCGTGGACGAAGCACTGTGGCTCGAATCACGTGGAGTCGACGCCATCGTCGCGCAAGGTCTCGAGGCGGGAGGACATCGCGGCATGTTCCGGTCGGAAGCGCTGAGCACACAAGTCGGCACGTTCGCGCTCCTACCGCAGGTCGTTCGGGCCGTGAAGCTCCCCGTCATCGCCGCCGGCGGCATTGCCGACGCGAAGGGGGTCGCGGCCGCCATGGCGCTCGGTGCCGCTGGCGTACAGGTCGGGACGGCGTATCTGCTCTGTCCGGAAGCCGCGACCAGCGCGGTGCATCGGGCGGCGCTGAAGAGCGAGGCGGTGCGCGAGACAGCCGTCACGACCCTCTTCACGGGCCGTCCGGCCCGCGCGATCGTCAATCGCGTCATGCGGGAGCTTGGTCCGATCAGCACGATCTTCCCCGCGTTTCCCCTCGCCGTGGCCGCGATCGCCCCCCTGCGCGCCAAAGCCGAAAGCCAGGGTTCCGGCAGCTTCTCGCCCATGTGGTCGGGGCAGAACGCGAGCGGGTGCAAGGAAGTGCCCGCCGCCGAGCTGACGCGAGAACTGGCCGCCGCGCTCTAGCCGCCGAGTACGCTACCCATAGCGCGCCGATCATCCGCTCGAAGCAACCGTCCACAAACGGGCTCCGCCTGCTCGATGGCCGCGCTCCGTGTCACCCAGGGCCATCCAGAGAAATGGGATGCAAATGACGTTCAGGACTCCTCCCACAAAAACTTGCGCCATTTGTGGCAAGTCTTTTCCACAGCGCAACGTTGTCTCTGGCGAAATAATCCGAAAAGAGATCGCAGCTGAAATCCTGAAATCTCACCCGGAATGGTCGCCTGACAAGTTCATTTGCAAGGCCGACCTTACGGAGTTTCGCGGGAAGTACGTTCATTCATTGCTCGAATCCGAAAAGGGCGAGCTGTCCTCAATCGAGCAGGACGTCGTGCGCAGCCTGCGCGACCACGAACTCCTTTCATCGAACATCGAGACCGAGTTCGACCAGAAATGGTCGTTTGGCGAACGACTGGCCGACAAGATTGCCACCTTCGGTGGGAGCTGGGCGTTCCTTATTCTCTTCGGCGTTTTCCTCCTCGCGTGGATCGGGATGAATTCGCTCTTGTTGCTATGGCGTCCGCTTGATCCGTACCCTTTCATATTCCTCAACCTCATTCTTTCCTGCCTTGCCGCCGTTCAGGCACCCATCATCATGATGAGTCAGAATCGCCAGGAGGCAAAAGATCGATTTCGATCGCAGCATGACTATCAGATCAACCTCAAAGCTGAACTGGAGATTCGACATTTGCACGAGAAGGTTGATCATCTTCTTTCGCACCAGTGGGAGCGCCTCGTGCAGATCCAGGAGCTTCAGCTGGAGTTGCTTTCAGAACTCGGTGCCAAGAAATGACGGCCAGCTGGCCGCTCGGGCGGGGCGCCAGCAGCATCGTGGTGATCGCCATCTAGGCGCGCGCAGTCTTCCCGGGTTATTGAGGCGCTCGCCGTGGCACGCGTAGGACTCATTTCCGACACCCACGGACTGCTGCGCCCGGAGGCCACGGCATTCTTGCGTGGCAGCGACTTCATCGTTCACGCGGGAGACATCGGGGACGCGTCGGTCCTCCAGGCGCTCGTGGCCATCGCACCCGTCACTGCAGTACGGGGCAACAATGACCGGGAACCCTGGGCCGCGTCGGTGCGCGAGTCCGAAGTGCTCGCGGTCGGCGAGGTCCTCGTCTATGTTCTGCATGATCTCGCCCTGCTTGACATCGACCCCGCGGCTGCCGGATTTCGGGTGGTCGTGTCGGGGCATTCGCATCGGGCGACAATCGAAGAGCGCGACGGGGTGCTCTACGTCAATCCGGGAAGCTCGGGCCCGCGCCGCTTCAAGCTTCCGGTTGCGGTGGCCGAGCTCCACGTCGAGGGGGCGTCGGTCGAGGCGCGACTGGTCGAGCTCGACCTGAGCAGCGTTGATTCGCAGCGGTAGGTGTATAGTCCGACGCGTCTCTGCGGGCGTCGGTCTCACGATCGGTCTCGGGAAAGTTTCATCCCCGCCCCCGCCCCGCGTGTCTGCGCGGGAAATCGCTCGCGGGCAGGCAGAGTCACCGAGATCCGGCAGCCCGGCGAGCGTCGTTCGTACGTCAACTCGGAGGAGGTGAACATGGCAATCGAACTTTATTCATGGCCGATGAGCTCGGGCACGCGCATCGCGTGGGCGCTCGAGGAGCTGGGGCTCCCCTACAAGTACGTCGCAGTCGACCGGGAGAAGAACGAGCACCGGTTGCCCGCCTACCTGGCCGTGAATCCGCACGGCAAGGTGCCGGCGCTGGTGGATGGAGAGCAGCGCTTCTTCGAATCGGGTGCCATCCTGCTGCACCTCGGCAACAAGTATGGCGTCGACAAGAAGCTGTGGCCGCCTTCCGGTGGCCAGGAGCGCGCCGACGCCGTCTCCTGGACGGTGTGGGCGATGACCGAGATCGGGACCTACATGATGCAGTATCTGTACCATGGTCTCGACTCGCCGGTCTCGTACAAGCCCGCGGACCGCAGCAGGGCGGCTGCCGAGTACAACCTGTCGCAATTCAACCGCATGCTCGACACCCTGGAGGCGCGACTCGACGGGCGCGAATACCTGCTCGGCGGATTCTCGATCGTGGACGTCGCGGCCGCGAGCTGGCTGGCGCTCGGCGGCATGCTCGGTCTCAAGCTCGATAAGCACCCGCGGGTTGCAGGCTGGTGCAAGCGATGCGCGGATCGCCCGGCATTCAAGAAGGCCCGCTAGCACAGACTATCGTGGGGAGATCGTGATTTCCCGGGGCCGGGGGACGCGCGGGCCGCCTCGCGCGCGCAGTCCCGCCAGGAAGACGCGGCCGGCGAAGAAGTGCAAGCGCTAGTGGCGTTGCTGCCCGCGATACGCAATCTCCTCGAAGCGC
>JAABRB010000438.1 GCA_011391185.1 Betaproteobacteria bacterium | reverse complement strand
TCTTTCCGCGAGGTGCATCGCCATGAGTGACGCCGCCGCCGTCCGCGCGCCGGGCCAGTCGGTCCGCGCCGAGCTCGCCTACACGATCGACACCGGCGAGAAGCCGGTGAACGAGACGTTCGGACCCAACAATATCCACCGGCGGGAGGTCGGCCGGCAGGAGCAGCGGGCCGTCGAGATCCGGAACGGGCGCCCGCTTGCCGGCGAGTTCTCCCTCGACGTGCATGGCTTCGAGTTCAGGGAACATCGGACGGCGATGCAGGATTTCTTCGACGCTGACGAGCTGAAGCGCGTGTACTACGCGGAGGTCGAGCAGCTGGTGCGGGAAGTGTCGGGCGCTGCGCGCGTCGTCGTGTTCGATCACACGCTCCGGTCGGGCGACGCGCGCGAGCGCGAGACTCGCCTCGTCCGCGAACCGGTGCTCTCGGTGCACAACGATTTCACCGAGTGGTCCGGGCCACAGCGTGTGCGCGACATCCTGCCGGACGAAGCCGACCAGCTGCTCGCCGGCCGGTTCGCCATTATCCAGGTGTGGCGTGCGATCAACCGGCCGATCCAGTCGAATCCGCTCGCGATCGCGGACGCGCGCAGCCTGGCCGCCGCCGATCTCATCGCCGCGGAGCGGCGCTATCCGAACCGGGTGGGCGAGACGTACCGGATCGGCTACAACCCCGCGCACTGCTGGTTCTACTTTCCCGAGATGCGCCGCGACGAGGCGCTCGTCTTCAAGGTCTTCGACTCCGCGCAGGACGGCCGCGCTCGGTTCACGGCGCACTCGTCCTTCAACGACCCGACTTCGCCGCCTGGCGCGCCACCACGCCAGAGCATCGAGATGCGGACGCTCGCGTTCTTCTGATTTCCACGCGGCGCGGCGCGGCGGTCAGAGCCGCCCCATACCGCCTGCGCCGAAGATCGCGACGGAAATCATGCTCGTCACGAAGCCGATCACGATTGCGATCGCGACGACGATCGCCGTGTAGCCGATGGTCTTCGACTCGACGGTCTTCATCAGGACGGGCGCGCCGAGATAGAACAGGTAGAGCGCATACAGTCCGCCGAGGAGCGATATCAGAAATCCGAGCACCGGGATGAATGCAAACGCTCCCGCGACCCAGGCCGGGGTCATGGAATAGGCGGTGAGCTTGAGCGCCCGGTCGATGTTCTTGCGGCCTCCAAAAGCTGGCGCGAGGCTGTCGGCGATGAGCGCGACGACGAACACCATCACGAGGCTCACCACGTAGCCCATCACTGCGGCCCCGAGCGCATTCCCGAACGCGACGCGTCCGCCCGAGAGCGTGCCCACGAACGCATTTGCGATCAAGCTTCCGATCGCGGGGACGGCGGCCAGGATGACGACGTACTGCAGGTAAAGCACCTGCAGGCTCGTCCGCTCCCGCTTGATGATCGGCCACTCGGAATTGGGCTGGACCAGGATGTGCGTCACGCGCATCACGAAGTTCATGTTCATTATTGGTCTCCCTGCCTGGCGACAACCGGCGCAGTATAGTGAACCCAACTGGTTGCGACAACGCACGATTCCCGGACCCCGGGCACCTGGACCCGAACCATGGCGGAATGGGCGAAACGCCTCGCTGAAAACGCCCCCGGCGATTTCTTCGTCGATTCGACGTGCATCGACTGCGGCACCTGCCGCCAGGTCGCGCCGGCCACGTTCGCCGACGGCCGCGACGCCTCATATGTTCACAGCCAACCCGGCGGCGATGACGAAGCCCACCGCGCGCGCATGGCGCTGGTTGCCTGTCCTGTGGCGGCGATCGGCACGCGAGCGAAACACGCGGTCGGCGCGGCGCGCGCTTCGTTTCCCGAGCCGCTCGAGGATGGCGTGCACTACTGCGGCTGGGCGGCGGACGCGAGCTTCGGCGCGCGGAGCTACCTCGTCGTGCGCGAGCGCGGGAACATCCTGGTCGACTCGCCGCGCTACGCTGCGCCGCTCGTCGAGCGAATCGCGGCGCTCGGGGGCGTGCGCTGGATGTTCCTCACGCACCGCGACGACGTCGCGGATCACGAAAAGTTTCGCAAGCGGTTCGGCTGCGAGCGCATCCTGCACGCCGCAGACGTCACGTCCGGAACGCGCGACGTCGAGGTCAGGCTCGAGGGCGCGGACCCGATCACGCTGGATGACGAAGTGCTTTTCGTCCCTGTGCCGGGGCACACGCGCGGCTCGGTCTGCATGCAGTACCGCCAGCGATTCCTGTTCTCCGGCGACCACGTCTGGTGGGATCCGGACGGGAGTCGCGTGCACGCCTCGCGGAGCGTGTGCTGGTACGACTGGCGCCGCCAGACCGAATCGATGGAGCGTCTCGCGGACTATCGGTTCGAGTGGCTGCTGCCGGGACACGGGACCCGCGTCCGCCTGAGGGCTGATGCCATGGCCGGAGCGCTCGCGCGCTGTATCGCGCGCATGAAGCGAGCCTGAGCCGATACGCCAGTTCCCCGCGGCGCGACGGATCCACGCCCGCGGATGCGCCTCGCCGGCGGTCGGCCAGGTCGGTCAAAGGCATGCCGAAATCCACACGGCAGCAAGACAAGTGCACATCCACGGGCGCCGGGGGGTTGTATGGGGCGCGGGGATCGGGTCCAATATGACACCCGCATCGACCCGCGATCCTCCAGGAGGCGCCATGAAACGCATTCTCGCTTTGCTACTGCTTCTGGCCGGGTGGCTCCCCCTGCACGCTGCCGCCGTGTGCTTCACCGTGGTGGAAGGCAACCGGATCGTATATCGGGACCTGTCGAGCCCGATCGACCTTTCGGGATCGATTTCGGACGCGATACGCGACAAGTATCCGCGCGGGCAACTGATCATGACTCCCGAGAACGACAAGTGCACGCGGATCACCTCGGTCACGGCGGTGGACGTGCGGGCGCCGGCCGAAGCCCCGGCCCCCACGGCGTCTCCCGGGCCAGCCGCTCCGGCTCCGACGGCCGACATGGGAAAAACAGCCGCTGCGCCGGCCTCGCGTCCCGCAGGCGCGGGCGCGAAACCCAACTAGTCGTCGATACGAGGGGGGGCCTCGCACCCCTCCTGCCTAGCGGCGCCGCTTCACGGCGGCGCGTTTCGGTTTCTTGACGGTCACGCGCTTTGGGCGCTTTGCCGGTTGACGCGCGGGCGCCGTCTTGGCCGCGACCACTTCCACCTCGACGAGGAACTCGGGCTTCACCAGCGCGCTGATCATCACCAGCGTGGACGCGGGCCGATGATCACCGAGAAACCTGCGGCGCGCGCTCGCGTAGCCGGGGAAGTGCGCAGGATCGGTCAGGTACTGGTTGACCTTCACGATGTCGGTCAACTTCATGCCCG
>JAABRB010000437.1 GCA_011391185.1 Betaproteobacteria bacterium | reverse complement strand
TAGCGCGGCGCCGATCGCGCCCGCGTAGATCGAGTCCGGATGGCTGCGGATTGTCGTTTTCATGTCCTTCATCTTGGCGATATCCTCGATGAGCGCGGCGACTAACCCTTTGTCGAGAGCGAGGCCGCCGGTCATCATCACCGTGCCCTGGGTCGAGCCGATCGACTTAAGGAGCTTGGACAGCCGGCCGGCCATCGACAGGTGAATGCCTTTGAGAATGTTGGAAGCGGAGATGCCGCGCGAGACCATGTTGATCACGTCGGTCTCGGCGAGCACGGCGCAGATGCTGCTGACGATCTCGGGATTGTCGGCTTGGCGCGACAACGAGCCGATCTCGTCCTGCGCAATTCCGAGATAACGTGCGATATTTTCGAGGAACTGCCCCGAACCCGATGCGCACTGACTGGTCATCTTGTAGGTCAAGACCTTGCCGCGCTCGTCGATGCTGATCGCACGTCCATGCAGCGCGCCGACGTCGAGCGCCGCCCTGGATTCCGGATCGAGATAGATTGCGCCGCGCGCGTGCGTGGTCATCGAGTAGAAATGCCCGGTGTGGAACGGCACGCTCTCGCCTTCACCGGTAGTCGCCACGTAGTCGACGTCCTTTTCCGTGATCTTGGCGTCCTCCAGGGTCTGATCGAAGACGGAGCGGGCGAGCTCATTCGGGTCACGCTGGCGGATGCGCAATGCCGCGCGCGCGAGCCATTTCGCTTGGTCGTTTTCAACCTGAAACAGCGCCACTTTAATGGTGCTGGTGCCGATGTCGATTCCAGCCGCGATGGTCATGCCTTAGCCTCCGGTCTAGCCCCGCCCTCATAGGTGCGGCGGGCGAACTCAGACGCGCCGAGCGCGCCGGTGTAAATCGAGTCCGGGTTGATGTTGATCGTGACGTCGCCGTAATTCTCCTTGATGAGCTTGCGCAGCTCGCGCACCGCGGCCTCGTTCTTGGCAACGCCGCCGGTGAAGGTGAACTCGTTGGTGACGCCGCCCGAGCGTGAGATGATCGAAATCGCCCGCAGGATAATGGCGCGGTGGAGGCCGGCGAGAATGTCTTCGCGCTTCTCGCCGAGTGAGAGGCGGTCGCGCAGCTCCGCGCCGGCGAACACCGTGCAGGTTGAATTGATCCGCGCCGGCCGGTCCGATTTCATCGCCATCGGCCCCAGTTCGTGCAGCCCCATGTTCATCTCGTCGGCGATATAGCCGAGATAACGCCCGCAACCGGCGGCGCAACGATCATTCATCTGGAAGTTGGCGACGATCCCGCTGGGATCGACCTGGATGCCCTTGGTATCCTGACCGCCGATGTCGAGCACGGTGCGCGTATTGGGGTACATCATGTGCGCGCCGAGGCCGTGGCAAAGAATCTCCGAGCGGATGTGCTCCTTGGAGAACGGCAGCGTTACGCGGCCGTAACCGGTGCCAACCAGATAGGTCTCCTCGAGGTCGATATCGAGCGTGCTCTCGATCGTCTGCGGCACGTCGCTCGACCCTGTCTTGATTGCACTGTCTGCAGCGAGGACTTGGGCGAGCGCGCGGCGGAACTTGCCACTCAAGTCACCCGACGGCGGCCGGTTCTCCACATCGATGATCGACTTGTCGTAGACGTTGAGCAAAAGATCGTAAGGCAGGCTGGCGTCGCGCGCGACCTCCTCGGCCTGGGCGTGGTAGCGTGAGCCGGCAATGTCACGGAAAAAGTCGGACTTGCGCTTGGCGCCCGGCGCGTAGAGCGATGGCGCTTCCTCGCGCAGGCGCTTGAATACCTCGCCGATTGCCTCTTTGACTACACTCTCGACCTTGTCAAATCGCTCGCCCTTGACTTGGCCGCGACAGGTCTCCTCGAGATCGCCGAGCTGCTCGAGGAACTGCACGAGACGAAAGCCGCGCTCGAGCGCGCCGAGGAACTCGTCAAGTTCGCCGCTTTTGCCACCTCCGGCGTTCAATGCACGGCGGAACAGCGTGAAACGGGCGTCGATGCGGGCCTCCTCGCTCGCCACCCGCGCGGCGGTGCCGTAGTTCGAACGCGAATTGGTGATGCCGCGCCCGATCACCTGGCTGTCGTCGTCGAGCAGCACCGCCTTGGTGGTGGTCGAGCCGAGGTCGATACCGACATAGGTCTTCATGGTGGCCTCTTCAGGCGGCGCGCGCGCCGGCGCGCTTCTGCTCGATCATCTGGAAGTAGCTCTCGAGCCGGTTCTTGATGTTGGCGGCGGAGAAATAGCGCGGATCGACGAGATCGGATTCGATGAAGGCCGCGGGCTTACCGGTGCGCTTTTCGACCTCGCGCATCATCAACAACTGGCCGGCCGAGAAGCTGTTGCAGCTCTTGATCGAGTTGATCAGCAACCCGTCAGCCTCGTATTCGTTGATGTAGTTGGTCAGCATATCGATCCGCATCGGCAGATTGCGGTTGGTGTAAACGCCGAGGCAGTACTCGGCGAGCGTCTCGATCGGCTTGTCGGGATCGTGGCGGAAGCCGAAATCGTAGACGCCACCGACCTTGGTGTAGCTCGAAGCGACGACGACGGCGCCTTCGTCGTAGAACATCTTCCAGAACTGGCGGAAATTGGTGTAGTTCGGCGGCCCTTCCACGACCAGCCGATACTTTTCCTTGCCCATGTCGCCATCGGGCGTGACCGGCCCAAGGCCCTTGGCGACCCGCTCCTCGACCTCCTCGCGCAGGAATTGATAGTAGTCGATGGCGTCCTGGGTGCCGCGGAAGGCGCCGAAGATCGGGCCAATGTAGTAGATGCCGCCGAAATAAGCGTCGATCGGAGAAGGCTTGTTCTTCGCCAATTGCAATACACGCACGAGATCGTCTTCGGCTTTGCTCGACCGTTTGAGGTATTCGCGCAGCCGGTCGATGTCGAACTTGACGCCGGAGATCCGCTCGAGCTTCGGGATCACCTCTTCCTTGATCTGCTTGACCATGTACTCGACCATGTTCGGGGTGATCTTGCCGTCGCCCATGTAGGGCGTGTGCAACATGATCGTCTCGCACTTGTACTGTTCGCGCAGCAGCTCAAACCACTTCATGAAGGTGAAGCAGCCGGTGTAGGACAGCAACAGCACGTCCGGATCCGGCATCTTCTTGCCGTTCGGGCCGATATTGCCCTTTGCCATCATGCCGATATCCGACTTGACGTAGGTGCATACGTCCTCGGAGTGACCGATCTTTTCGGCTTCGAGCACATAGGCGCCGCTCTGGCGCCGGAGCCCGCTCTGAATGGCGTTGACCTCGGGCAGGTTGTTCAAGAGATCGAAGCACATGATCAATTCGTTGAGGTTGCCTGGTACGAACGTGTTGCACACCTTCGCTCCCGACACCGGCGCGCTGGTCAGCCGCTCGTAATGTG
>JAABRB010000436.1 GCA_011391185.1 Betaproteobacteria bacterium | reverse complement strand
CGCTCGGTTTCAAGGGCATTTTTTCGACCGGCGCGAAGCTCGACGACATCGTCAACTACATCCGGGAGCAGACGGCATGAACGACATGACCCGACCCGCGGGGAAGAACGTCAGTAACGAATCGGGGATCGAAATCAAGCCGCTCTACACCGCGGTGGATGTCGAGGCGACGGGCGGACTCGAGATGATCGGTTCGCCGGGCGAGTACCCGTACACGCGCGGCATTCATCCGGAGATGTATCGCAAGCGCCCATACACGATGCGCCAGTACACGGGCTTCGGCAACGCGGCGGACACCAACAAGCGCTTCAAGTACCTGATCGAGAATGGCCAGACAGGTCTAAACGTCGCCTTCGACCTGCCGACACAGATCGGGCTCGATTCGGACGACTCGCTCGCCGTGGGCGAGGTCGGGCGGGTGGGCATGGCGGTGGATACGCTCGCGGATGTCGAGACCGCGTTCGAGGGCATCGACCTCGACGCGATCACTGTCTCGCTCACGATCAACGGCGCGGCGGCGATCATGATCGCGATGTACCTCGCGATGGCCGAGAAGCGCGGCTACGACGTGAAGAAGCTGCGGGGCACGGCGCAGAACGACATCCTCAAGGAGTTCATCGGTCGCGGCACCTGGGTGTTTCCGGTCGAGCCGTCGGTGAAGCTCGTCGGCGACACGATCGAGTACTGCGCGCAGCACGCGCCCAAGTACACGCCGGTGTCGGTGTGCGGCTATCACATCCGCGAGTCGGGCGCGACGCCCGCGCAGGAGATGGCGTTCGCATTCTGCATCGCGAAAGCCTACGCTGACGACGCAATTGCGCGCGGCCTGCCCATTGACGAGTTCGCGGGCCGGCTGTCCTACAACTTCAATGTATTCGGCAACCTTTTCGAGCAGGTGGCGAAGTTCCGCGCCGGACGCAGCCTGTGGGCCAAGATCGTGAAGGAGCACTACGGCGCGACCGATCCGCATTCGATGTGGCTGCGCATGATCGCGGGTGGCGGTGGCGGCGGACTGACCTTCGAGCAGCCGGAGGTCAACATCGTGCGTGGTGCCTACTACGCGCTGATCGCCGCGCTCTCCGGCGCGCAGACGATGGCACTCTGCTGCTACGACGAGGCCTACACCATTCCGAGCGAGTACGCGCAGCGGATATCGCTTCGCACGATGCAGCTCCTGATCGAGGAGATGGGCCTTGCGGACACGGTCGATCCGCTGGGAGGCGCATGGTACGTCGAGACGCTCACCAGCCAGATGCGCACGAAGATGGAAGAGATCATGGCCGACGTGGATGCGCGCGGCGGGATCGTGAAGCTCGTGGCCGAGGGGCGGATCCAGGCGCAGGTCTCGGCGCAGGCGTACGCGATGCAGCGTTCGATCGAGGGTGGGGAGTTCCGCAAAGTGGGGATCAACTGCTATCGCACCGAGGAGGAGCAGCCGAACGTCGAGTTCCATCCGTACAACGAAGCGGATGCCCAGGCGCAGGTGGCGCGGCTCGACGGCGTGCGGGCGACGCGCGACGCGGAGCGGGTGAAGCAATCGCTTACGCGGGTGCGCACCGACGCGCAGGCTGGCGCGAACGTGATGCCCGCGATCGTCGATGCGGTGAAAGCCTATGCCAGCGTCGGGGAGATCACGAACGAGCTGATCGGCGTATATGGAAGATATCGCGAGCCGATCAGATTTTGAAGACGAACCACCCCGGCTGCTGCGCAGCCACCTCTCCTTGAAAAGGAGGGGAGGAATTCACCTTCCCCTCCTCTCCGAGGAGGGGTGCCGGCGGGGCCGGCGGGGTGGTGTGGGCGTAGCCCGACGTGAACCACCCCGGCTGCTGCGCAGCCACCCCTCCTTGAAAAGGAGGGGAGGAATTCACCTTCCCCTCCTCTCCGAGGAGGGGTGCCGGCGGAGCCGGCGGGGTGGTGACTGAGTAGGATTAGATTGGAAAGCACATATATGACTGTTGAACGGTATTACGCGCCCAGGGGCCTCGACGAGGCGCTCGAGGTGTTGCGATCTGGCGACGCGACGATCCTGGCCGGTGGCACCGACGTGATGCCGCAGAGCGACTCCGGAAAAGTGCCGCTGCGCAAGACGCTTGTCAGCATCCGGCGCATTCCCGAACTGACGGGGATCGCGCTCGCAAAGAACGAGGTGCGCATCGGTGCGCTGACCACCATCAGCGAGATGATGGGGGACCCGCTCATCCGCAAGCATTTCCCGATGCTCGTGGAATCGGGCGACCACTTCGCGAGCGAGCAGATCCGCAACGCGGGCACCCTCGGTGGCAACGTCTGCAACGCCTCGCCGGCCGGCGACACGCTGGTGCCACTGCTCGCGCTCGACGCGGTCGTCGAGCTTGCGGCGAAACCCAACGGTGCCGTGACGACCCACACGACGCCACTCGGATCGTTCATCGTGGGACCCGGCAAGACACGGCGCGCGCCAGGCGAGCTGCTCGTTGCCATCCGGATCCCGGTGCCGCCCGCCGACCACGTGCAGCGCTTCTACAAATCCGGCACGCGGCCGGCGCTCGACATCTCCGCGATCGCCATCGGGCTCGCTGCGGTCAAGGAGAAGGGTGTGCTGAGCCACGTACGGCTCGCCTTCGGCGCGGTGGCCCCGGTGCCGATGCGCGGATCGCAGACCGAAGCGGTGCTCGAAGGCAAGAAGCTTGACTCCGGGCTGATCGACCGGGCGGCGCAGGCGGCTCGTGACGAGATCAAGCCGATCTCGGACGTGCGCGCTTCCGACTGGTACCGCCGGGAACTGATGCACAACATCATCAAGAGGATGCTCGCCGATGTCCACGAAAGTTGAAATCCGGTTCACGGTGAATGGCTCGCCGCGCGCGATCGCGGTGCCGCCCGAGATGAGCGCGCTCAACATGCTGCGCGAAGTGATCGGCCTGACCGGTACCAAGTACGGCTGCGGCGAAGGCGAGTGCGGCGCGTGCACGATCCTGGTCGACGGCATGTCGCTCAATTCCTGCCTGCTCTTCGCGGTCGACTGCGACGGGCGGACAATCACCACCGTCGAGGGAGTCGTGAGCGACCCGATCGGCGAGCGGGTGCGGGACGCGTTCGTGCAGGCCGGGGCGGTGCAGTGCGGGTTCTGCACGCCCGGCTTCGTCGTGCAGGCGAAACGCCTCATCGACACGCACGGCGTGAAGCTCGACCAGGAGACCATCAAGCGCGGCATCGAGGGCAACCTCTGCCGCTGCACCGGCTACAAGAAAATCGTGGAAGCCATTGCGGCCGCCGCGCAGGAAGCGAGGTAGGAACATGGGTATTGCACCTGAGGCACAAGTCGAGACCGTCGCGCCGCACGAGGCGCGTGACGCGGGAACGACCCGTACCA
>JAABRB010000435.1 GCA_011391185.1 Betaproteobacteria bacterium | reverse complement strand
CGCCGTCGTCTGGAAAGAGATGGATTTTCTTGCCCTGCCGACGGCCGGGACGATCTACAAGATCGCCGACGTCGATGCGGATCCGATACGCCTGAACTCGAACCTTGGGCACTACACGAATTTCGTCAATCTGCTGGATCTCTCGGGCCTGGCCGTGCCAGCCGGATTCCGGATCGATGGCCTGCCGTTCGGCGCGACGCTCCTCGCGCGCGCCTTTCAGGAGGACGCGCTCGGCGCGCTCGGCATGCGGGTCCAGCAGGCCGCCGCCCTGCCGCTCGGGGCGACTCGCATCGCGATGCCCAAGCTCGATCCCCGCGCAGCCGCGCCGGCGCGCGCCGGATCGGTGCGCCTGGCAGTGTGTGGCGCGCATATGGCGGGGTTGCCCCTCAATCGCGAGCTCGTCGAGCGGGGCGCGCGGTTCGTTCGCGAGACGCGCACGACGCCGCGCTATCACTTCTTCGCGCTCGAAGGTTTTTCGCCGCCGCGACCGGGACTCGTTCGCGCCGAGTCGGGTCACGCGATTCCGGTCGAGGTGTGGGAGGTGCCGGCGGCCGAGCTCGGCAGCTTCGTCGACGGTATCCCGGCGCCGCTCGGCATCGGCACGCTCGAGCTCGAGGACGGCGAGGCGGTGCGCGGATTCCTGTGCGAGCACTACGCCACGGTGGGTGCGCGCGACATTTCCGAGCTGGGCGGCTGGCGCGCCTACCTCGCAACGCGCGGCTAGCGCGGGGATCGAAAGCGCGCCGCGCAATCAGGAGGCCGACATGGATGTGGTTCAGGCAGAGCCCTACGATTTCGAGTTCGACCCGGCGACGAGTGCGCTGGTCATCATCGACATGCAGCGCGACTTCGTCGATCCGGGCGGGTTCGGCGAGGCGCTCGGCAACGACGTATCGTTCCTGCGCAGGGCGATCGCCCCGACGAAGCGCGTGCTTGACGCGGCGCGCAAGAACGGCATGCTCGTGATCCACACCCGCGAGGGTCACCGGCCCGATCTCGCCGACTTGCCGCGCAACAAGAAGGAGCGCGGGCGCCTCAAGGCCGGAATCGGCGACGCCGGCCCGATGGGACGCATCCTGGTGCGCGGCGAGCATGGCCACGACATCATCGACGAACTCGCGCCCGCGCCCGGCGAGCCGGTGGTCGACAAGCCCGGCAAGGGCGCGTTCTATGCCACGGATCTCGACGCGCTGCTCAGGAACCGCGGCATTTCTCAGCTCATCGTGTGCGGGGTGACGACCGAAGTCTGCGTGCACACTACCGTGCGCGAAGCGAACGACCGGGGCTACGACTGCCTGGTGCTCGAGGACTGCACCGGCTCGTACTTTCCGGAATTCCAGGCGATCGGAATCAAGATGATCAAGGCACAGGGCGGAATTTTCGGGTGGGTGAGCGATTCCGCGCGCTTTCTCGAGGCGCTCGGCGTGGCGAAAAAAGGCGCGCGCGCCTGACGCGCGCGGATTGCGCAGTATCGTCGCCGGGCCTCGCGCGGCCGGCGCAGACACAACCAGGGAGGCGATATGAACCAGACAACAAGCGGCTCTGCGGTGCGTTGGTGGGTGCCCGGTGACTGGAACGGATTCTTCGGGCTGTTCACCAACGTCGTGTTGAACGTGATCGTGCTTACCGGTCTGTGCCTGTTCGTGGTCAAGATGCCGGACGACCTCGTCTTCGGCCGGATTCTTCCGGCGCTGGGCATCGCACTGCCGCTCGGCAACCTGTACTACGCCTGGCTCGCCTACAAGCTTGCGCAGAGCACGGGGCGCAGCGACGTCACCGCGATGCCCTACGGGCCGAGCGTGCCGCACATGTTCATCGTCGTCTTCGTGATCATGCTGCCGGTCTACCTGAAGACCAACGACCCGATCCTCGCCTGGCACGCGGGGCTCGCGTGGAGCTTCATCATCGGGATCATCGTGCTCGCAGGGGTGTTCGTCGGGCCGTGGATCCGGGCACATACGCCGCGCGCGGCGATGCTCGGAACGCTTGCCGGCATCTCGATCGCCTTCATCGCGCTGCGGCCGGCGTTCCAGATGTGGGAGGTGCCGTGGATCGCGTTCATATCGCTCGGCATCGTGCTCATCAGCTGGACCGCGAACGTGCGCCTGCCGGGGGGGCTGCCTGGCGGCCTCGTCGCGGTGATCGTCGGCATGGTGGTCGGATGGGGCGCGTACCTCTTCGGCTGGGGCCCCATGGACGCCGGGAAAGTGGGCAGCTCGTTCGCGCAATTCGGGCTGCATCCGCCGATTCCCGGGAACGAGGTCTGGCGCGGCCTCGCGGATGTCGCCCCGCTCCTCGTCACGGCGATTCCGCTCGGCATCTACAACTTCACCGAAGCGATGAACAACGTCGAGAGCGCGTCCGCCGCGGGTGACTCGTATGACCTGCGCAAGATCCTCGCGGCCGACGGCATTGGCGCGATCGCGGGCGCCGTCCTCGGCAGCCCGTTCCCACCGGCGGTGTATATCGGGCATCCGGGATGGAAGGCGGTCGGCGGGCGCATCGGCTATTCACTCGCCACCGGCGTCGTGATCGCTGCGGTCTGTTTCCTTGGATTGACGGCGCTCCTGCTCGCCGTCGTGCCGCTCGTCGCGATCCTGCCGATCCTGCTCTATATCGGCCTCGTGATCGGCGCGCAGGCGTTCCAGGCCTCGCCGACCAACCACGCACCCGCGGTCGTGCTCGCCATCATTCCGAACGTCGCCGCGTGGGGACATCTCCAGGTCGACAGCGCGCTGAATGCGGCCGGCACATCGGCCGCGCAGGTCGGAATGGCCAAGCTCGGCGGCTCCGGCCTCGTCTACCACGGCATGGAGCTCCTCGGCGGTGGCGCGGTGCTCGCGGGCCTCGTGCTCGGTGCGATTGCCGCGTACATCATCGACCGGCGACTATCGGTGGCCGCATGGTGGGCGTTCGCCGGCGCGGTACTCGCGTTCTTCGGCTTTATCCACGGCGGTCAGCTCGGCTGGGCGGTCTCACCCCAGGTGGCGCTCGGCTACGTCTTCCTCGGCGCGATCTGCCTCGCTTTCAGCAGTCAGGGCGTGAAGGAGACGTCTCGAACGCCGTAGCATCTGCTTCTTTCCCCTCCTTTCTAAGGAGGGGTGCCCGCGAAGCGGGCGGGGTGGTTCGCAGCGTCCGATCAACCACCCCCCGCCCTACGGGCGGACCCCTCCTTGGAAAGGAGGGGATGGCTAACGAATTTTCCCCTCCTCTTCGAGGAGGGGTGGCGCCGAAGGCGACGGGGTGGTGAGCAGCCTCGATCAACGCCGTAACCACCCCGGCTGCTCCGCAGCCACCCCTCCTTGGAAAGGAGGGGATGGTTAAAGAATGCTCCCCTCCTCTTTGAGGAGGGGTGGC
>JAABRB010000434.1 GCA_011391185.1 Betaproteobacteria bacterium | reverse complement strand
GGCACCGTTCCGACCGGATTCGCCGGCGACGCCGGCGCCCGCCCGTTCTGGCTGCTGTCCGATCCACAGCCGCTCGAAGAGCGCGGCGCGGTCCCGTACCACGGCGGACCGCTTGCGCTCCTCGCCGGGCCGGAGCGTATCGAGTCGGGCTGGTGGGATGGCGGCGACATCGCCCGTGACTACTTCATTGCGCAGACCCGCGACCAGGCGCTGGTCTGGGTGTTCCGCAGCTGCCGGGCCCCGACGGGGTGGTTCCTGCACGGCCTCTTCGCGTGATCCCTGCCGGTTCCTATCGTGCTTCCCGCCTACGCCGAGCTGCACTGCCTCTCGAACTTCACGTTCCTGCGCGGCGCGTCGCACGCGGAAGAGCTCGTCCAGCGCGCGCATGCGCTCGGCTATTCGGCGCTGGCGATCACCGACGAGTGCTCGCTCGCCGGCGTGGTGCGCGCGCATCTTGCGGCAAAGGATGTCGGGCTCCAACTCCTCATCGGCGCCGAGATCACCCTCTCTGACGAAGCAGGTACCGGTCCGAAGCTGGTACTGATCGCGCAGGACCGCGCCGGCTACGGCAACCTCTCCGAGCTCGTCACCCGCGGGCGGCACAGCGCGCGCAAGGGTGCCTACCGGCTCACATGCGCCGATCTCGACGCCGGGCTGCCCGGCTGCCTCGCGCTCCTCGCGCCCGGAAGCGGCTCTGCCGGCACCCACGAGCGCGATCTCGCGCACGCCCACTGGCTCGCCGAGCGCTTCCCGGGCCGGGCGTGGATCGCGGCCGAGCTCCTGTGCGGGCCGGACGATCGTGCCGCCCTCGCGCGATTGCGCGCGCTCGCGCAGGCCGCGAACCTGCCGCTCGCCGCTGCCGGCGACGTGCACATGCACGTGCGCTCGCGGCGGCGCCTGCAGGACACGCTCACCGCCATCCGGCTCGGCCAACCAGTGCAAGCGTGCGGGAAAGCGCTCCATCCCAACGCAGAGCGGCACTTGCGGCTGCGCATGCGTCTCGCGCAGCGCTATCCGGCGGCACTGCTCGCCGAGACGCTGCGTATCGCGGAGCGCTGCGCCTTCTCGCTCGACGAGCTGCGCTACGAGTATCCCGGGGAGCTGGTGCCCGCAGGCGAGACACCCGCTTCGCATCTGCGCAAGCTCACCGCAACGGGGCTCGCCTGGCGCTTTCCGCACGGCACGCCTGAGAACGTTCGGACCCAGGTCGAGCACGAGCTCGCGCTCATCGCCGAGCTCGGCTACGAACCCTACTTTCTCACCGTTCACGACATCGTCCGCTTCGCCCGGGCCCGCGACATCCTCTGCCAGGGGCGTGGTTCGGCGGCAAACTCGGCGGTGTGCTACGCGCTGGGCATCACCGAAGTGGACCCGGCACGGATGAGCATGCTCTTCGAGCGCTTCATCTCCCGCGAGCGGAACGAGCCGCCCGACATCGACGTCGATTTCGAACACCAGCGGCGCGAGGAAGTCATCCAGTACCTCTATGCGAAGTACGGCCGCGACCGCGCTGCGCTCGCCGCAACGGTGATCACCTACCGCGCCAGGAGTGCGGTGCGCGACGTAGGCAAGGCGCTCGGCCTCGCTCTGCATCAGGTCGACCGACTGGCGGGCTCGCTTGCCTGGTGGGACGGGAAGCGCGCGCTGCCCGAGCGGCTGCGCGAGGCCGGCTTCGATCCCGCCAGCCCGGTGATCGAGCGCCTCGTCGAGCTCGTGGGGGTGATCACGGGCTTTCCGCGCCATCTTTCGCAGCACACCGGAGGGTTCGTCATCGCGCGCGATCGGCTTTCGCGCCTCGTACCGATCGAGAACGCCGCCATGCCAGAGCGCAGCATCATCGAGTGGGACAAGGACGATCTCGATGCGCTGGGGCTGCTCAAAGTGGACGTGCTCGCGCTCGGCATGCTCTCCGCGATCCGGCGCGCGCTCGATCTGGCCGGCCGGTTCCGCGGCGCTCGCCTCACGGTGGCGGACATACCCGCGGAAGATCCGGGCGTGTACGAGATGGTCCAGCGCGCCGATACGATCGGCGTGTTCCAGATCGAGTCGCGTGCCCAGATGTCGATGCTGCCGCGCCTCAAGCCCGCCTCCTTCTTCGACCTGGTGATCGAGGTGGCGATCGTGCGGCCCGGCCCGATCCAGGGTGGCATGGTGCACCCCTATCTGCGCCGCCGCGCCGGGCTCGAGCCGGTCACCTATCCGAGCGAAGCGGTGCGCACGGTCCTCGAGCGCACGCTCGGCGTGCCGATCTTCCAGGAGCAGGCGATGAGCCTCGCAGTAGTCGCGGCCGGCTTCACGCCCGGCGAAGCCGACCGCCTGCGCCGCGCGATGGCGGCCTGGCGCCGGAAAGGCGGACTCGAACCGTTCGAGCGGCGCCTCAAGGACGGCATGCAGGCGCGTGGTTACACGGAAGCGTTCGCCGACCAGATCTACCGCCAGATCCTCGGGTTCGGCGAATACGGTTTTCCCGAATCGCATTCGGCGAGCTTCGCGCTGCTCGTCTACATCTCGGCATGGCTGAAGCGCTACGAGCCGGCCGCGTTCTGCGCGGCGCTGCTCAACAGCCAGCCGATGGGCTTCTACTCGCCCGCGCAGCTCGTGCAGGATGCGCGGCGCCATGATGTCGAGGTGCGTCCCGTGGACGTGACGGTGAGCGACCGGGAGTGCACGCTCGAGTCAGGCGACTCCCCGGCAGTCAGGCTGGGGTTGCTGATGGTGAAGGGCCTGTCGCAGGCGCCCGCCGAGCGCATCGTCCGCGCGCGCGCGGAGCGGGCGTTCGACTCGGTGGCGGATCTCGCGCGCCGCGCCGCGCTTGACCGGCGCGACCTGAAGTGCCTTGCCGCCGCCGACGCGCTCGCCGCGCTCTCCGGTCACCGCCGCACGGCCCACTGGCAGGTCGCCGGTCTCGAGACCGCGCCCGCGCTCCTGCGCGACGCGCCGATCCACGAGGCCGACCCGGCACTTCCCGCGCCGACCGAGGGCGAGAGTCTGATCGCCGATTACGCGAGTCTCGGGCTCACGCTCGGGCGTCATCCGCTCGCGCTCTTGCGCGGGCATTTGACGCGCAAGCGCCTGGCGACCGCCGCGGAGATCCGTGCCATGCCGCACGGCCGGTTCGCGCGCGCGGTCGGGATCGTCACGGGCCGGCAACGGCCCGACACGGCCTCCGGCGTGGTGTTCGTGACGCTCGAGGACGAGACCGGCCATGTCAACGTCGTGGTGTGGCGCGCCTTGAGCGAGCGGCAGCGCCGCGAGCTGCTCGGATCGCGCCTGATGGCGGTGCACGGCATCATCGAGCGCGAGGGCGAAGTGGTTCACCTCGTTGCCCGGCAGCTCGTGGATGAGAGCGCGCTCCTCGGGCGCC
>JAABRB010000433.1 GCA_011391185.1 Betaproteobacteria bacterium | reverse complement strand
CATCTCGATGCGCAGGGCGTGTTTCGCGGGGGCATGATCCTGCCGGGTGCGCGACTCATGAAGAAAGCGCTCCACGAGAACACTGCCGGGTTGCCGCTGGCGCAGGGTGAATACCGCGAATTTCCACGCAGCACGGCGGATGCGATCGAGACGGGCTGCCGCAGCGCGCAGGTCGCGGCGATCGAGCGCGCCTACCGGAAGCTGCCCAAGGGCGCCGCATGCTTCGTGAGCGGCGGCGCAGCGGGCGAGATCGTCGCGCTGCTTGATTTTCACGTCGCGGCAGTCGAGCATCTGGTCCTCGAGGGCATCGTGATCCTGGCGCAATGAGGACCGTCTTTCTTCTTCTGCTGTTCGTGAACGCGGCCTTCCTGGGCTGGACGTACTACGCGCGCTCGATCGGATCGCAGGGCGAACGAATGACTGCGCAGCAGCTCGACCCCGAGAAAATCCAACTGGTCTCCCGTAACGAGGCGGCAGGTCTCGCGCGGACGCGTCTCCCGGGTTGCGTGGAATGGGGCCCGATCGCCCCGGCGGACGTCGCGCGCGCGGAAGAGGCGCTGAACGGCATCCTGCCGGGAACCAAGAGGGAGCAGCTTTCCAGGTCCGAGTCCTCCGGCTGGTGGGTTTATGTTCCGCCGCTCGCCAGCCGGCAGGCTGCCAATCAGCGCGTGGCCGAGCTGCGACGCTCCGGCGTCACGGACCTGTTCGTCATCCCGGACGACGCGAAGCTGCGCAATGCCATCTCGCTCGGCGTGTTTCGCAGCGAGGAAGCCGCAAAGGGTCATCTCGAGGCGGTTCGACAGCGCGGCGCTCGCGACGCGGTGCTGGTGGAGCGCGAACGCAACCCGCGGGTGTATCTGCGGGTGCACAACGTGCCCCCGCCATTGCGCGAACGTGTCGCAGAGCTCAAGACGGCCTTTCTCGGGAGTGATGTGCAGGATTGCGCGGCCGACGCCGCGCGCTGATCACGTATTCCCGCGAATGCGGTCGATGAGCGCGGTCGTCGACCGCCCGGCAAGGAACGGGATCGAATGCACCGTGCCGCCCCAGCTCCGGACTTCCGCTCCCCCGACGATGTCGGCGGGCTTCCAGTCCCCGCCCTTGACCAGCACGTCGGGTTGGCAGACCATGATCGTTGCAAGCGGCGTGTCGTCGTCGAACCATGTGACGAGGTCGACTGCGGCGAGTGCCGCGAGGACCGCCATTCGGTCCTCGAGCGCGTTGAGCGGCCGGCCTGCGCCCTTTCCGAGGCGCCGCGCGGACGCATCGGAATTCAATGCCACGAGAAGCCTCGCGCCGTGTGCGCGAGCCTGCGCGAGGTATGTGACGTGGCCGCGATGCAGAAGGTCGAACACGCCGTTGGTAAAGACGAGCGGCCGGGGAATCGTGCCGACCCGCTCGCCGAGGCGCTCGGGTGCGCAAATCTTCGCCTCGAATTCGGGCTGTGCGATCATGGCCGCCGGCGATGTCGGAGGGCAGGCGCGACGCAACGCGCCCGGAGCGCGGTGCTAGGCACCCTGAGGGAGCGCGCTGCCCCGCGAGGCAAGATCCTTGCGGTAGCGGTTGAGATCGGAAACCGAATCGATCGTGCGGTCGAAGAGCGAGGACAGATTATGCCGCAGCATGGTTACCACCCGACTCTCCCACGCCTTGTCGAATCGGATCTGTGCGTCGAGCCAGTGCTCCAGCCACTGCGGATCGGGCAGCTTGGACTGCACGGTGTCATTCGGGAACAGGCCGCGGTTGACGTGCAGGTTCGTCGGATGGAGCGGTTTGCGGCCTCGCCCGCTCGCCGCCATCAGCGTCCCGATCTTCGCGAACGCGGCGCGGGCTTCGTCCCCCACGCGCGCAATGGCGCGCTTCATGTATTGGAGATACACGCCGGCGTGCCGTGCCTCGTCCCGCGATAGCAGGTCGTAGATCTTTCGGATCACCGGCTCGGTGTGCCTTTCCGCCGCGCATCGGTACCCGTGATTGAGCCGGATCTCGCCACAGAAGTGCAGCATGAGCGTCTCGAGCGCCGGGGCGGGATCGAATGCAAACCGCACGGCGTGCAGTTCGTCCTCGGTCGGCGCCAGTTCGGGACGGAACCGGCGCAGGTACTCGATCAGCACGAGCGAGTGCTTCTGCTCCTCGAAAAACCAGACCAACATGAAGGCCGAGAAATCGCTGTCGTCCAGGTTGTCGCGCAAAAACATCTCGGTGGCGGGCAGGGCCGCCCACTCCGTGATCGCGTTCATCTTGATCGTCGCGGCCTGCTCGTCGCTCAAGCGCGCGCTGTCGAATTCGTTCCACGGGACATCGGTCGCCATGTTCCAGCGCACGCGTTCCAGCGACTTGAAGACTTCCGGGTAGAGCATGGATTACTGCGCTCCTGGATACTTGGATCGCGGTCTGCGCTCCGTCATTGATCGTGTCGCCGCGGCTGGCGACCGGGTCTATTGAGACGTCTTCGGCGGCGGCCCGGGAACATTGGTCTTCTCGGGGAGGTACTCGAACACCCGGACCACGCGCTTCACGCCGCTGGTGGTTCGTGCAACCTCGGTTGCGGTCTCGGCCTCGGCCTTGGTCACCATGCCCATCAGGTAGACGACCGCGCTTTCGGTCGCGACCTTGATGTGATCGGGGTTCACTTTCTCGTACTTCCCGACCAGTCGCGCCTTGACCTGGCTGGTGATGTAGCTGTCGTTTGCCCGCGACGTCATCGAACTGGGTGCGCCGATCGACATCTCGTTGGTCACGGTTTTGACTTCGGTGATCCCCGCGGCGATCTTGGTGGATTCTGTCTTGATCGGCTCCGCGTGGGCCTCACCGATCAGGAGCACGTTGCGGTTGTAGCTGATCGCGTTGACATGCACCTGGTCCTTGAATTTCCCGTCGATGCGGCTTTGCGCGGTCCACTCGATTCGCTCGTCAGTGGCCATGATATCGGCTGGGCGACGGTCCATCGCCACGGACGCGCCGCCCGCCGCTGCGCCGACTGCCACGGCCGCGCATCCGGACATCATCGCTGCCGCGAGCACGATCAGCAGGGTATAGATGGGTTTCATTGGTTCACTCCGGTCCCAGCAAGAGACAGTCGATGCCATCACACAGGCAATGTAATGCGAGCAGATGCACTTCCTGGATGCGCGCGGTCACGTCGTGCGGCACGCATACGTGCACATCCTCGGGGCCGAGCGCGCGGCCGAGCTCGCCGCCCCCCCGGCCCGTGAGCGCAACGATCTTCATGCTGCGGTCGTGGGCCGCGCCGACCGCGGCGAGGACGTTGCGGGAGCCGCCGCTCGTCGAGATCGCAAGCAGCACGTCACCCGGTTTGCCGAGCGCCAGCACTTGCTTCGAGAACACCTGTTCGAAATCATAATCGTTGGCGATCGACGTGAGCGTCGAGCTGTCGGTGGTCAGCGC
>JAABRB010000432.1 GCA_011391185.1 Betaproteobacteria bacterium | reverse complement strand
CGATCCACATGGCGGTCTATGTGGCTTACGGCCTCGTGGTCATCCACGTGGCGCTCGGCGCCATGCAAACCAATCGCGGGCTCGGCATTCCCATCATGCTCGTCGCGTCGCTCATGGTCGTTTCGACGTTGCACCTGCTTGCCGCCTTGCGTGGACGCGCGATCGACCGCGGTATTGCGCCTAGCGCTGAAGGCTGGATTCCGGTCGGGCCACCGCTCTCGATCCGCGACAAGTGCGCGAGGATCGTGGCCGCGCCGGGCGGCGAGCGCATCGCCATCTTCCGCGACGGCGACCAGGTCGGTGCGCTGAGCAATGTCTGCGCCCACCAGAACGGGCCGATCGGCGAAGGCAAGATCATCGACGGGCTGATCACCTGCCCGTGGCACGGCTATCAATATCAATTGAAGAACGGCTGCGCGCCGCCGCCGTTCACCGAGCGAGTCGCCACCTACCGGGTGCGGCTGAAGAACGGTATCGTCGAGGTCGACCCGCGCCCGCTCGCGCCGGGCACCGCCGCCTCGATCAAGGTCCCACTGAACGCCTAGGAGATCGCCATGGCTCGCGAACCGGAATGGATCGACGTCGGCGCGGCCGATGAGCTTTCCAAGCTCCCGCTGCAGGAAGTCACCGCCAAGCACGCCCATTTCGCGCTCTCGTTCAAGGACGGAAAGTTCGGCGCCATATCGAACGTGTGCAATCACGCCACCGGCCCGCTCGGCAAAGGCCATGTCGATGGCGAGTTCGTGGTGTGCCCCTGGCACGCCTACAAGTTCAACCGCTGCACCGGCGAAGGCGAGCCGGGCTACGAAGCCGACCGCGTGCCCTCGTTCCCGGTCAAGGCCGAGAAGGGCCGCGTCCTCATCGACCTCGCCAACCCGACCAAACGCGGCCGCATCCCGCACGAGCCCGATGCGCTGTTGCGCGACATCGCGCGCGCGCCGGGCCCGCTGCGCGTCGCCGGAATTTCCACCACGGTCATGAACAACAACATTCCGCGCTTTTCCGGCTCCGATCATCTGCTCGTTCAATCGCTGGAGGCAGCCAAAGAGCAAGGCGCCGAGACCAAGCTGATCCGTCTCAACGATCTCAAGTTTCGCAACTGCGAGGGCTATTATTCGAAGGCCGCGCGCGCCTGCACCTGGCCCTGCTCGATCACGCAGATGGACGACAAGGACGAGATGCGCGAGGTCTACGAAGCGCTCGTGTTCTGGGCCGACGCCGTGATCGTCGCCTCGCCGATCCGCTGGGGCGCGGCTTCCTCGCTTTATTTCAAGATGACCGAGCGGCTGAACTGCGTGCAAAACTCGATCACCATTCACAACCGCGTGCTGATCCGCAACAAAGTCGCCGGCTTCATCATCGTCGGCGGCCAGGACAACATCCAGGCCGTGGCCGGCCAGATGCTCGGCTTCTTCGCCGAGCTCGGCTTCATCTTCCCGCAGTTTCCCTATATCGCGCACTCGCGCGGCTGGTCGCACGAGGACATGGAGAACAACGTCGAGATCGTGAAGAACTCGAAGGAGCTGGCCGAGGGCGCGCACGAATTGACCAAGCGCTGCCTCGAACTCGCCGGCACGCTCATCACCTCCGACGCGCCGCAGACCATCGAACGCGGCGGGAGAAAAGCCAATCCCGTTTGAGTTTCAATGATGCCACCGGCAAACGGAAAAGCCGCGCGTCGGCTTGAAACTTTCAGGCGGCTGCTCGCCCATTTCCACGAGTTGCTTTCGCTCGATTTCGGATTCGTGCTGTGGGACGGCTCCACCGTCCCTGCCGGCCTCAAGCCGGGTGCGCTCTCCATTGTCATCGCCGACGAGGGCGTCGTCGCGGCGCTGCTGCGGCGGCCGAACCTCGACACCTTCCTCAATCTCTGGGTCGCCGCGCGTATCGATCTCCAGAACGGCACGGTGTTCGACCTGTTCGAGCGCCGGCCCACGATGCGCACCAGGGAGATCAGGAGAGGCCTGAACAAGAAGCTGGTGCTGGCGACGGCGATGAAGTTTCTGTTCGTGCCGCGCGGCGGGCCGTGGCCGCTCGAGAACATCCGCGGCCACGAGGCGCGCATGGACGGAAGCGAAGCCGCCAACAAGGAAAACGTCCACTACCACTACGACCTGTCCAACGCCTTCTACGCGCTCTTTCTCGATCCGGAGATGGTCTATACCTGCGCCTATTTCAAGGACTGGAACAACGACATCGCCACCGCGCAGCGCGACAAGCTCGACATGATCTGCCGCAAGCTCCGCTTGCGGCCCGGCGAGCGCCTGCTCGACATCGGCTGCGGCTGGGGCGCGCTCGTGTGTCACGCCGCCAAGCACTATGGCGTTCACGCCGTCGGCGTGACGCTGGCCAAGGAGCAGTTCGCCTATGCGAAGAAGAGAATCGCGCGGCTCGGGCTCAAGGACCGGGTGACCATCCAATTGCGCGATTATTCGCTGGTCAAGGGCAAGTTCGACAAGATCGCTTCGATCGGCATGTTCGAGCAGGTCGGCGTCGCCAATTATCCCGCCTACTTCCAGACCGTCCACAATATGCTGAAGCCGGGCGGGCTCTATCTCCATCACTCGATCGCGTTGCGCTCGGGGGAATACGAGCGCCTGAAAAAGAAGAAAACCCAGGCGGCGATCGCGGCGGTGCGCTACATTTTTCCGGGCGGCGAGCTCGACCATCTCGGCATGTCGATCGCCAATCTCGAGCGCTACGGCTTCGAAGTGCGCGACGTCGAGGCCTGGCGCGAGCACTACGCGCGCACCACCCGGCTGTGGCACGACCGCTTGTCGGCCAACCGCGCGGCGGCCGAGCGCGAGGTCGGCAGCGCGAAGACCCGGCTGTGGATCCTCTATCTCGGATTCTCCTCGATCGCTTTCGCGCGCGGCACCTACGGCATTTTCCAGACCCTCGCCTGGAAACGCATACGCAAGCCCTCCGGCCTGCCGCCCTCGCGCAAGTATCTCTATCGCTGACATTCTGATTTCAAACGGCACTCGCAAGTCGGATATATCCGACTTGCGCACGTACAAAGTCGTTCTCGCGAGCGGAATCCGCTCCGAGGCTTGGTCCGGTTCCCCTTCTGCACAAGAAGGGGGATGGAGCGCCGCTTGGCGCTGCATCTGTTTGCGCGGCTTTGTGAGAGGCGCGCGGTGCCCGGAACCCCGGGCACTCGCCTTACGGCGCTCCACCGCGGCACTCGCCAAATCCCGAAGGACCTGGCTCAACCCCGGGCCGCGCTTCCTGGGACGCGGGCGAACCCTGTCCCAGTCCAGCGAGCTCCTCGCAGGGCGGTCCTAGTGCCGCCCGGGCGGGGTCCCGGGGTCGCCCGAGTGCGAGGTTACGAGCCTCGCCCGCGGGAACCGCACCCGCTCCGCCTTCAGGATCGTCTCCGGAGACGCCCCTCCGATGAGCGGGGATATCT
>JAABRB010000431.1 GCA_011391185.1 Betaproteobacteria bacterium | reverse complement strand
CACCATGGCGCCAATGATATTCACTCAGGTCGGTAATGACCAAGCCCGGCGCCAACCCGCACACCAGGGCGGCGCCCTTAGACTGACATGATCACGCCGCCTGCGCACCGGCCGTGGCGATTTCCTTTCAGAGTAGCGTGGGTTAGCCGTGAGTGGTTGACGATTCGTCTGCTGCTTCGGATGCCCGCTGATCTTGCGGGAGCTGCGCGTAGCCGCGCGCCAGCATCAGGTCGTGGGACCGCGTAAATCTCGGCCGGGGCGAAGTGCTTGAAGCGCGACCAGCGGAAGTCTTCGTAGCGCCGCTTCTTCGCGTCCTTGCCCTCCGGGAACACCCGCCGCGCCATCGGCTTCTTTAGCCGCGCCGACTTGTTCTCCTCCAGCGTGTGCAGGTCGTCCAGCCGGCGCAGGAAGAGGAGGTAGGTGATCTGCTCGATGACTTCGAGCGGATTCGAGATGCCGCCGGACCAGAAGGCGTTCCAGATCTGGTCGATCTGGTTTTTGATGGGGCCGGTGATCACGGGCGAATGCTCCTGCGGGGCCTCTGGCGGGGCATTATCCGGCGGGGTCGAACCGGAAGTCCACGGCGTACTTCACCAGCCGGACGTTCGGCAGCGCTCGGGCCGCGTGCAGCACCCTGTCGTCGAACTCGAAAGCCACGAGAACGCCCCTGACGTCGTTCTTCGCTTCCGCGAGGCACCCCATGTAGCCGAGCAGCTGACCCACCGCGGCATCGGTCGCCCGCCCGGCTTTCAGCTCGATGACGACGGGCCTGTCGTCGCGATCGACGGCCAGGATGTCGATCCGGCCGGCCTTGGTCGGGTACTCGCTGCCGTTTGCGTGAAGTTTCAGCTCGGGCTCGACCTTTGACAGATTGTTTTCGAGATAGGCATGGAGGTCGCGTTCCAAGGTTACGCGAGCGTCAATGGCGCTCTCGACCTCCGCATCGATATCCTCGGGTTCGTCGGTGTCTTGCGGGGTCGCGACGGAAATTCGCCCAGTCCTGATCTGAGACTTGTACCAGGCGTAGTGTGTCTTTTGCCATCGGCTCTCCGGAAAGTGGTCGCGCACGAGCGCCGTGAGCGCCTCGTAGGGCGGCATCGCGCCGCGAGCGTTGTATTGGTCGATGACGAGCGCCTTGATCGTTCCGTACGTCACGTGAACATCCTTCGATGTCGGAACACCCGCACCGGGACCGGATTGCGCCTCGGGGAGAGTCCTTTCGCACAAAGGCAACATGGCGGCGCTATTCCCCGCGAGCCGGCGTCGAAGCGACTTGCGCGGAACCTTGATCGGGCTGGACCTGGCCGACGTCTTCGGCCAGATACTTGACGACCGCATAGCGCGAGTGCTGCTTCTGCACCGCGACGCTCGCGCCCATGCCCCACCCGGTGCCCGTCGTGCGGACGGTATTGCCGCTCGCGGCGGAGTTGGCCCGGATGCCGCCGAAGCTGTTGCCGACCGCGCCCACCGTTTCGGTTTCGGCGCCGACCAGGATCACCGCATCGCCGCCGGCGCCCTTCGCGGCAGCGGCCACGTCCGTCTCCAGGCTCGACATCGCGATCATGCCGAAGAGACCCGTCTTGCCGCGGGTGTCTTGCACGAATCCCAGGAGCCGGTACTTGCGCGGCGGCTCCCCGTTGCTCCAGAAGTCGATGCCTTCGATCACCTTCTTCGTCCCGCCCTCTCCCTCCCGGACCGTGTTCTTGCCCTCGAACGGCAGGAATTCGGCAGCGAGCGTGGGTTGGGACGTCACCAGTCCCGTCATTGCAGCGACCGCTACGAGAATGACCAGTGCTTGTTTCGATTTCATCATTGCCTCCCTGAAATTTGCCTCGCATCCGAGGCGACCCGGGCGATGTGTCCGACACGGGAGCAGTATTCCAGCGCCCCGATTCACCGGCTTCTCCCGCCGCGCCACTCACTTGCTTGCCGGCGCCAGGCCGGTGTCCACGCGAAGGGGTGTGTGTGCAATGTGTCCTCCCGGGACCCCGCACACCGGCTGCACATTGCTCGACTACGGTATTCTCCGGCGCACAAATCACTAATCGGCGCGGAAGCGCCATCTGTTTGACCGGCCGCGCCAACCGGTTCGGGAGGGCAAGGGTGCAGAAACCAGCGCGGCAGCGAAGCGGCGCCGGGCAGGCGCGCGACACGGGCCTCGCCTCGATGGGGCAGATGGTCCGGCGCCTGCTGGAGATGCACGGTCTCGACGCGGTCGGGATCGCACGTCGGACGGGTGTCGATCTCGCCGAGATTCCCGGCCCCACCGATCGCATCGAGGCGGAGAAGTTCGACGCGATCCTGCGCAGCGCGATGTCGCTCATCCAGGATCCGGCCTTCGGCCTGCAGGCCGCGCGCTGCTGGCACCCCGCGAACCTCGGCGTCCTCGGGCATGCATGGCTCTCGAGTTCGACACTGCGGGAGGGCCTCGGCCGGCTGGCGCGGTACTCCGCGCTCGTCGGGCAGCGGGCCGACGTCCGGATCGCGGCAACGAAATCGGGCGTCAAGGTCGCGTTCGCGCGCAAGGCCGGCGACCCCATGATTACCGCGGTGGTCGCCGATATCGCCCTGGGGCTGCTGCTCGACATGTGCCGCATGAACGCCGGGGCCGCGCTTCGTCCGATCGCCGCAAGCCTGCGGCGCAGCGCGGCCGACCATGCCGAGGTTTACGAGCGCTTCTTCGGCTGCCCGGTGCGCTTCGGCGCCGAGGAGAATGCTTTTGTGCTGTCAGCAGGGGACGCCGACCGGCCCTTGCCGTCGTCCAACAGGCAGCTCGCGGCGGTGTTTGACAGGCTTCTCACCGAAGAACTCGCTCGCCTCGACAAGCGCGACGTCGTCGCGCGCTGCAGGGCGGTGGTACTCGAGCGACTCGCCTCGGGCGAGGCGTCCGCGGAGGAGGCTGCGAGAAACCTGCACATGAGCGCGCGCACGCTCCAGCGCAAGCTCGCCGAGGCCGACACGACCTACCTGGGTCTCGTCGACGACACGCGCCGTGACCTCGCGCTGCGCTACGTCGAGGACCCGCACCGTTCGCTCACCGACATCGCTTTCACGCTCGGGTTCTCGCAGCAGAGCGCCTTGACCCGCGCCTTCAAGCGCTGGACGGGGCGATCCCCTTCCGAGTACCGCGCCAAGGCCGCGACGCGGGCCGCCGCATAGGCGCGACACCGCGCGCCTTCTGGCGCATCAGGGCCAGCATCTGGCGCAGCGCGTCAAGTCCGCGCGACCCGACGGCACGACCTCGACGCCGTTTCGCGCGCGATGCGGACAAGAGCCGTTCGCTCGTGAGCAGCACGGGGGCGGTCGAGACGCGTCTCTGAAAGCAGATGGGAATGGCGCATTGCTGTGATGCCAAGGCAGTAAGGCTAACGACCCGCAGACGCGGCCGTCCGACGCATCGTGCCGCGGCGTGGCTGGGCGTGCTC
>JAABRB010000430.1 GCA_011391185.1 Betaproteobacteria bacterium | reverse complement strand
CGCTACCGTGAATCGACTCGCGCCCCGGCGCGGCGATGCGCTGATCATCGTCGATGTGCAAAATGACTTCCTCCCGGGCGGCAGCCTCGCGGTTCCCGACGGCGACGCGGTGATTGCGCCGATCAACCGCTACGCGGCGCTCTTCTCGCAATACGCCCATCCCGTGATCGCCACTCGTGACTGGCATCCCGGGGAACACTGTTCTTTCAAGTCCAGTGGCGGGCCGTGGCCGCCGCATTGCGTCGCGAACAGTCCGGGGGCGGCGTTTCCGGCCGGGCTGACGTTGCCGGAGACGGCTACAACGGTGATCTCGAAGGCGATCGATCCGAAACCTGATGCGTATTCCGGTTTTGAAGGAACCGACCTTGAGCGGCAGTTGCGCGCGAAAGGGGTAAGGCGGGTGTTCGTCGCCGGACTAGCGACCGACTATTGCGTGCTCGCCACGGTGAAGGACGCGCTAGCCCAGGGCTTCGATGCGGTCGTCCTGATCGATGCGGTGCGCGCCGTGAACGTGACGCCGGGCGACGGCGAGCGAGCGATCGGCGAAATGCGCGCGCTCGGCGCCACGCTGGCAGAGCTGAAGGACGTCGTGGCGTGAAACCCGTGACCGAGAGCGCACTGCTCACGGACCTCTACCAGTTGAGCATGGTGCAGGCCTACCTCGATGCGGGGATGACGGACACCGCGGTTTTCGAGCTGTTCGTGCGGAAACTGCCGCAAGGGCGCAACTTTCTGCTGGCGACTGGACTTGAGCAGGTGCTCGCGCACCTGGAGGCCCTGTCGTTCACGCAGACCGAAATCGCGTGGTTCGAGCGCGCCGGCGGATTCAACAACCGCTTCCTGGACTACCTGGCCGGGTTCCGCTTCACCGGCGACGTCCATGCCATGCCCGAGGGGACGGCGTTCTTCCCCGACGAGCCGATCATTCGCGTCACTGCCCCGATCATGCAGGCGCAGCTCGCCGAGACGCGCATCATCAACCTGATGAACCTGGAGACCATCGTCGCGTCGAAGGCCGCGCGCTCGGTTCTCGCCGCGCCGGGCAAGCTTTTGGTCGATTTCGGGCTGCGACGCGCGCACGGCGCGGAGGCCGGCCTGCTGGCGGCACGCGCGGCGTATATCGCGGGCTTCGATGGCAGTTCCACGGTGCTCGCCGGTGCGCGCTTCGGCATTCCGGTGTACGGAACGATGGCGCATTCCTTCATCCAGGCGCACCAGACCGAGCGCGAGGCGTTCACGAACTTCGCGCTGTCCCGGCCACGCGACGTGACCTTCCTGCTTGACACCTACGACACCGAGACGGCGGCACACAAGTTGGTGCAGATCGCTCCCGGCCTCAAGGCGCGCGGCGTCACCATCCGCTCGGTGCGGCTCGACAGCGGCGATCTTGCCGCGCTGGCATTCGCCGTCCGCGCAATCCTCGACGTGGGCGCACTGACGGAGGTCGGCATCTTCGTGAGCGGCGGTCTCGACGAACGGGAGCTCGCGAGACTGTTGGCTGCGGGCGCGCCGATCGACGGCTTTGGTGTCGGCACGGCGCTCGTCGTCTCGGCCGACGCACCCGCGCTCGATTGTGCCTACAAGCTGCAGGAATACGCGGGGCAGCCGAGGCGCAAGCGCTCCGCGGGGAAAGCCAACTGGCCCGGCAGGAAGCAGGTGTTCCGCAGCTACGACGCGGATCGGCGGATGGTGCGCGACGTGCTCACTGCAGAGGGCGACGCGCAGGCTGGCGAGCCGCTCGTGGCGCAGGTGATGGCGGCGGGAAAGCGCATCGGGGCGGCCGAACCGCTCGCCGCGGCGCGCGCCCGGGTGCGTCAGGAAATCGAGCGTCTGCCTGCGCACTTGAAGACACTCGAGGACAGCGCCACGCCGCTGCCGGTCGAGATCGCGCCCGCGTTGCGCACATTGGCGGATGCCGTGGATCGCGTCGCGCGCTGATCCTGTCCGCCTCGACTCGCGCAGCATGCGTACCAGCACCACGTCCAGTTCGCCACCGAGTGCATCGGCGCGCTCGTACCCCATCGGCACGGCCCGCCGCAGTATCGCAAGCACCAGCGGATTCTCGCGGGCGAGCGTGCCACCATTGGTCACGGTAGCGTCCCGACATGTCGCGCTCGCCGCTCGAAGGAGTGCCGGTCGAGGCGACGATGGTCACACGCTTCGATGCACTGCGCCCCAAGCGGGGCGTGCGAGGTGCCGCTCCCGTGGCCTGAAGCGCTAGACGATATGCACGCGAGCGAACCCAGGCACCCACCGTCCGTGTTCGATCCTCTGCTGTCGAGCACGGCTGCATGGAATGTGTTCGCTTGCAACAGCGCGCCCCGCGCGTACATCGAGGCGCTCGCCCAGGCCAGGCTTGCGCGAGTCATCGAGCGGGCGCGCGCAGAGTCCCCGCTGTACGCGGAGCTCCTGCGCAGAGCCGGAGCGTGCGACGCACTCGAGCTTTCGGACTTGCCGGCGGTCACCAAACGCGCACTGATGGATCGCTTCGACGAATGGTGTACCGACCGGGCGTTGACGCGCCGCACGGTCGAGCGATTCATCGCCGACCCGGCGCGAGTGGCCAAGCCGCTGCACGATCGCTATGTGGTGTGGACCAGTTCCGGGACCAGCGGCGAGCCGGGTATCTTTGTCCAGGACGCGGACGCACTCGCCGTCTACGACGCGCTCGAATGGATGCGCTTTCGCCGATTCGGTGCGGTCGATTCGGCGCTCCAAACCATGGACTACGCAGCGCGGTACGCCTTCATTGGCGCCACCGGCGCCCACTTTGCGGGCGTCACGATGGTCGAGCGGCTGCGTCGGCTGAACCCGTGGGTTGCGCAATCGACTCGCGTCTTCTCGGTGCTGCAGCCGCTCCCTAGGCTAATAGCGGCGCTCAACGCGTTCCAGCCGAATTTCATCGCGACCTACCCCAGCGCCGCGGGACTACTGGCCGAAGAGCAGCGCGCTGGCCGGCTGCACATCGCACCGCGGGAACTCTGGACGAGCGGCGAGGGATCGACGCCTGCGATGCGGCAGCAGATCGGCGCGGCGCTCGGGTGCCGCTTACGCGACTCGTACGGCGCGTCGGAAGCGTTCTCGATCGCGACGCCCTGCGCGCACGGGACCTTGCATGTCAATTCGGACTGGGTGATCGTCGAACCGGTCGATCGCTTGTATCGTCCGGCATGTCCCGGCGAGTTGTCGCACACCACCCTGGTGACCAACCTCGCGAATCTCGCCCAACCGCTGATCCGCTACGACATCGGCGACCGCGTGATGTGGCTGAACACGCCCTGCTCATGCGGGAGCCCGTTTCCCGCGATCCGGGTCGAGGGCCGGAGCGACGCGGTGCTGCGGATGGAAGACGGCGCCGGCCGCACGATCCAGCTCCTGCCGCTCGCGGTCGAGACGGTGCTCGAAACGTACGGCGAGGTCTACCAGTTCC
>JAABRB010000429.1 GCA_011391185.1 Betaproteobacteria bacterium | reverse complement strand
GAACTGGTCGTAGGTCTTCGAGCGGCTCGGGATGCCGGACGTAGCGAACGCCGGGGTCACCGTGTACGCGGGGTTGATGTAGGGATTCGAGAAGAAGGCGAAGGTCGGCGTCTGCGCGAAGGCATTGGCGCCGGTCGGCACGTTGTTGTCGACGTGGCGCTTCTCCGAGTCGTAGCGCAGCGCGAGCGCAAGTTCCACGCCCTCGGAGACGTCGTAGGCAAGCTGCCCGAAGCCGGCATACACCTTGCTGTCGAAGGTGTCGTCATACAGCAGGTCAGTCGGGTTCGGCCCGCTCGCCGGCACGAATCCCTGCGTCAGGAAATCCTGCTGCAGTGACGCACCGGTGTTGTCGGCGCCCTGCGAGACCACCACGTGGCGCTCGATGTCGGCGAAGTACACGCCGGCCACCCACCGGAACTGCTGGTCGCCGGGCGACGTCAGGCGCAGTTCGACGCTCAGGTCTTTCTGGTCGCGCTGCTGGTACTGGTAGCCGCCGCAGGTGGTCGGCCCATAAGGGGGCTGGAACGACGAGGCGTACGGCGTGAACGACACGATCGTTCCCGGCGGGTTGCCGTAGTTGAATGGCGGCGGCAGCGGTGTGTCGGCGAGCCGCGCGGCAAACGACTCCCCGCAGGACGGCGTGAACGCGTAGAGGTAGAACGCATCGCTCGCGCCGTCGGTCAGGAAGAAATTGTCCTGGTCGTTGTACGCCAGCACGCCGGTCAGGTTGCCGACGCCGACGTCCCAGTCGCCCTTGATCGAGAAATTCAGGTTCTCCTGTTCGTTCACGGGCTTGATGTTGTTCGAATAAAAGAAACCGTGGTCATTCGGGTTCTCGTCGAAGGGCGGGGCGCCGAATATCGCCGCGGCCTCGAAGAAGGCGACTGCGGCGTTGAAATTGATCGCGCCGGACTCGACTTTCGAGTACTTGGCCTTCATGTCGAACTTGCCGTTGCCGGCGTCGAACACTAACCGTCCGGTGGCGCCGCTTTCCTCGAAGTAGTCGACGCAGTCGTCGCAGTCCAGCAGCGTGTTGTCCCACTGGCCATCGGTGTTGTGCGTGTAGGCGGACAGGCTGCCTTTCGCGTTTTCGCCGATCGGCCCGCCCATGTACAGGTTGCCCTTGTAGCTGTTGTAGTTGCCGTAGCCGGCGCCGACCTCGAACTCGGCCTCGTCGCCGGGTTCGCGCGTCGTGATGATGAACGCGCCGGCCAGGGCGTTGCGCCCATAGAGGGCGCCCTGCGGGCCCTTCAGGACCTCGATCTGCGTGACGTTATTGAGTTCCTGGTTCAGCGCGTTCGGGTTGGTCTGCAGCACGCCGTCCACGACCAGCGCGAAGTTGGTCTCGGCGTCGCGCCCGGTGTTGATGCCGCGGATCACCACCTGCAGATCGCCGGACTCAGCCGTCTGCACTTGCGCGACACCCGGCGTCAGCGCAATGAAGTCGGAGGGCCGTTCGATGCCGGCCGATACGATTTCCGCTTCGGTGAACGCCTGCACGGTGGCGGGTACGTCTTCGATCTTCTCGGCGCGCTGGCGCGCCGTGACCACGACCTCGGGCAGTTGGGATGAACTCTGGGGCTCGGCGGCGGCATTCGTCGCGGCCAGGATGCTCGCGATGGCGAGGCCGAGTGCGGTAGTCCGGCGGTTCAGCTGCTGCATGGGTTCCTCGCAGGAAGTTGGGGCGGCAAACCCTGTCGTTGTATACAAAGCAGGCGCCCGGATCATACTCTCACGCTTATTCGACCCGCAATATGGGGTTTTCGACTACTGACGGTATACACGCCGGAGCCGATACACTGGGTTTTCGCATGACCGCGCACTCGATGTTCGACAAGATCTGGCGGGCCCACGAGGTTGTCCCGGAGTCCGCCGGGGCGCCGGCCATCCTCTATATAGACCTGCACCTGGCGCACGAGGTGACCTCGCCCCAGGCCTTTTCGGTGCTGCGCGCGCGCGGCATCCGGCTGCGCCGCCCGGACCGGACGCTTGCGACGCTCGACCACGCGACCCCGACCGATACGCGGCAGGTCTTCGGCGGCGTGCCGATCCGGCTCGAGTCGGCGGCGCGACAGATCGGCGCGCTCGAGCAGAACGCCGCCGAGTTCGGCGTCGAGCTCTTCGGCCTGCGCGACAGCCGGCGCGGCATCGTGCACGTGATCGGGCCGGCGCTCGGCCTGACGCAGCCGGGCATGACCATCGTCTGCGGCGACAGCCACACCAGCACGCACGGCGCGTTTGGCACCTTCGCGTTCGGCATCGGCTCGACCGAGGTTGGCCTCGTGTTCGCGACCCAGTGCCTGCTGCAGCGCAAGCCGAAGACCTTCGCGATCGACGTGCGCGGCCGGCTCGGCGCCGGCGTCAGCGCGAAGGATCTCGTGCTCGCGATCATCGGTGGCATTGGCGTGGCGGGCGGCATCGGCCACGTGATCGAGTACCGCGGCCCCACGATCCGCGCGCTCTCGATGGACGAGCGCATGACGGTCTGCAACATGTCGATCGAGGCGGGCGCGCGCGCCGGCATGATTGCGCCAGACGACACGACCTTCGATTACCTGCGCCACCGCCCGCGCGCGCCGGCGGGCGCCAATTGGGACCGCGCGCTCGAGCGATGGTGCGCGCTCGCAAGCGACGAGGGCTGCGCATTCGACCGGCAGCTCGACTTCGACGCAGCGACGGTCGAGCCGATGATCAGCTATGGCACGAATCCCGGCATGGTGATGCCGATCGGCGGGCGGATTCCCGGGCGCGACGACGAGGCATTCCTGAAATCGCTGCATTACATGGGATTTGCGCCCGGTGATGCGCTCGCGGGCCGTGCGGTGGATGTCGTTTTCATCGGCAGTTGCACGAACTCGCGCCTGTCGGACCTGCGGGTCGCCGCGGCGATGCTGCGCGGGCGGCGCGTCGCGAAAGGCGTGCGCATGCTGGTCGTGCCGGGCTCGCAGCAGGTGAAGCAGGCGGCGGAAGCCGAGGGCCTGAGCGCAGTTTTCATCGCGGCCGGCGCGGAATGGCGCGAGTCCGGCTGCTCGATGTGCGTCGGCATCAATGGCGACACGGCCGAGGCGGGCCGCTACGTCGTCAGCACCAGCAACCGCAATTTCGAGGGCCGCCAGGGCCAGGGCGCGCGCACGCTGCTCGCGAGCCCGGCGACCGCTGCTGCCGCCGCGATCACCGGGCGCATCACCGATCCGCGCGAGTTCGCCGCATGAGCGGCGTCTCGAGCATCCGCTCGCGCACGGTCGTGCTGCCGGTCGCGGACGTGGACACGGACCAGATCTTTCCGGCCCGGTTCCTGACGACCACCGGGAGCACCGGCCACGGCGGGGCGCTCTTCGCCGACTGGCGCTTCGATGCCGATGGCCGGCCGCGGCCGGATTTCGTGCTGAACCGGCCCGAAGCGCGGGGCTGCGAGATCCTGGTGGCCGGCC
>JAABRB010000045.1 GCA_011391185.1 Betaproteobacteria bacterium | reverse complement strand
GCTCGGCGCGATCGCGCGACGCTACGACCGCGGGTACGGTCACTTCAGCACCCGGCAGAACCTGCAGCTCAACTGGGTGCGCCTCGAGGACGTCCCGGACATCCTGGCCGACCTTGCGACGGTGCAGATGCACGCCATCCAGACCTCGGGGAACTGCATACGCAACATCACGACGGACCACTTCGCGGGCGTGGCGCCCGACGAAATCGTCGATCCGCTCGTCTGGTGCGAAGTCCTGCGCCAGTGGTCCACGCTGAATCCCGAGTTCGCCTATCTCCCGCGCAAGTTCAAGATCGCGGTGAACGGCGCGCGCGAGGACCGTGCCGCGACGCTGGTGCACGACATCGGGCTGCTGGCGATCCGCTCGCCCGAAGGCGCGACCGGCTTTCGCGTGAGCGTCGGGGGCGGACTCGGCCGCACCCCGATGATCGGTCACGTCATACGCGAGTTCCTGCCCTGGCAGCACGTCTTGACGTATCTCGACGCGATCCTGCGCGTGTACAACCGCCACGGCCGCCGCGACAACAAGTATCGGGCCCGGATCAAGTTCCTCGTCAAGGAGCGCGGCGCGGCCGAGTTCACGCGCGACATCGAGACGGAATGGGCTCACCTCAAGGACGGCCCGGCCACCCTGATCTCCGCGGAAGTGGAGCGGATCGCCGCGCGCTTTCCGCGCCCCGCGCACGAGACGCTGCCTGAGCAGGACTCGACGGTCGGCGCCCGGCTGCGCGAGGACGCCGACTTTGCCCGCTGGCACGGCCGCAACGTGCATCCGCACAAGGTGCCGGGCTACGCCGCAGTAACGCTCTCGCTGAAACGCCCGGGGTCACCGCCCGGCGACGTGACTGCCGACGAGATGGATGCGATCGCAACCCTCGCCGACCGGTATTCCCACGGTGAACTGCGGGTGACGCACGAACAGAATCTCGTGTTCGCAGCCGTGCGCCAGCGTGATCTCCCCGAGCTGTGGGGTGAGCTCCGCGCGCTCGGGCTCGCGGTGCCGAACATCGGCCTGCTCACCAACATCATCGCGTGCCCGGGCGGCGATTTCTGCTCGCTCGCGAATGCGCGGTCGCTTCCGGTTGCCGAGGCGATCCGGCAGCGCTTCGAGGATCTCGACTACGTGCACGACATCGGCCCCCTCGATCTCAACATCTCGGGCTGCATGAATTCGTGCGGCCATCACCACGTGGGGCACATCGGCATCCTCGGCGTGGATAAGGACGGTTCCGAGTGGTACCAGATCTCGATCGGGGGATCGCAGGGCGAGCATGCATCCCTCGGCAAGGTCATCGGCCCGTCGTTCGCGCAAGGCGAGGTGGCGGACGTCGTCGAGCGACTGATCGCGTGCTACCTCGCGCATCGTGAAGACGACGCGGAACCGTTTGTCGCGACCGTGGCCCGAACCGGACTCGACCCTTTCAAGGAATATGTCTATGGGAACGCTCATCAGGAACGAGCGCGTGCGCGCCGACAACTGGCGGCTGCTTGAGGAGCCGTTCGACCGGCTGCTGATTCCCGCCGAAGACGGATTGTTGCCCGATCTGCCGCGGGGGCTGCTGATCGTGCCGCTTGCCGTCTGGCTGCGGCGACGGGATGATCTCGTCGAGCGATCGCCGCACGTCGGTCTGTGGCTCGCGACGGATGCGAATCCGGAATCCGCCGTCCCCGATCTGCCGCACTTCGGCGTGATTGCCGTGCGTTTCACCGAATTCACGGATGGGCGGGGCTACTCCCTCGCACGGAGCCTGCGCGAGCGGCATGGCTTCCGCGGTGAATTGCGCGCCGTGGGAGACGTGCGACGCGATCAACTGCACTATCTTGCGGCGTGCGGATTCGATGCGTTCGAACTGCGCAAAGGCGAGGATCCACTTGCAGCCCTGGGGGCCTTCGCGGACTTCAGCGAAGCCTACCAGGCGAGCGTGGCGCGTCCGAGCCCGCTCTTCCGGCGCCGGCTGGCGGGAGCACCGGCGTGAACGATTCGCTGCACGCCAAGGCGGTCGAGCTCGCCTTCACGCTCCGGAGAATCGCGACGGAGCATTCACCAGCCGCACTGGCGAGCAGCCTCGGTGCGGAGGACATGGTCCTTACCGACGTCGTCCTGCGCCACGACCTCGCCATCGCGATTTTTACCCTCGACACCGGACGACTGCACTCCGAAACACTCGGATTGCTCGATGCGATCGAGCGTCGATATGGATACCGGCTGGAAGTCTATCGCCCGCGATCGGACGCCGTCGCCGAATACGTTCGGCTACACGGTGTGGACGCTTTCTACGAGAGCATCGAGCTCCGCAAGCGATGCTGCAACATCCGGAAAGTCGAGCCCTTGCGGCGCGCGCTCCTCGGCAAGTCGGCGTGGATCACCGGATTGCGCCGCGCACAGGCCGTCACACGCCACGCGCTGGCGGAGCAGGAGTTCGACACCGTGCACAGAATCTCGAAGTTCAATCCCCTCGCGTATTGGAGCGATGCGGACGTCTGGGGCTATCTGCGCGCGTTTGCCGTGCCCACCAACCCGCTGCACGAGCGGGGCTATCCGAGCATCGGCTGCGCGCCCTGCACGCGCGCGATCGTTCCGGGCGAGGATCCGCGCGCCGGCCGGTGGTGGTGGGAGCGGCCCGGGACGAAAGAGTGCGGCCTGCACGTCGCGCCCGACGGCCGGCTCGCGCGCGCAGCCCGCGTGGAGCAGGTTGCATGAGCGCGCGCGATGTACTCGAAGGAAGAGGAACCGGGCTTCGCAAGCGCCACCAAAGGTCGCACCTCGACTGGCTCGAATCGGATTCGATCTACTACCTGCGCGAGGTCGCCGGCGAGTGCGCCCGCCCGGCGCTCCTCTTCTCCGGCGGAAAGGATTCGCTGGTTCTGCTGCGCCTTGCCGAGAAGGCATTTCGCCCCGGGCGCTTTCCGTTTCCGCTGCTGCACATCGACACCGGCCACAATTTCCCCGAGGTAATTGCGTTTCGCGACCGCCGTACGGCGGAGCTCGGCGAACGGCTGCTCGTTCGGACGGTCGAGGACTCGATCCGGCGGGGCACGGTTCGCCTGCAAAACGAGCACGCCGGTCGCAATGCGGCGCAGTCGGTGACGCTGCTCGAGGCAATCGCCGAGCTCGGACTCGATGCGTGCATCGGCGGCGCCCGGCGCGACGAAGAGAAGGCGCGCGCGAAGGAGCGCGTATTCTCGCATCGCGACGCGTTTGGCCAGTGGGATCCCCGCAACCAGCGACCCGAGCTCTGGGGGCTCACCAATGCGCGCGTGCACGCGGGCGAGCACGTGCGGGTCTTCCCGCTCAGCGACTGGACCGAGCTCGACATCTGGCAGTACATCGCGCGCGAGCGGCTTGCCGTGCCGGAGCTCTATTTCTCCCATCCACGCGAAGTCGTACGGCGCGGCGGCCTGCTCGTTCCGATGACGCTGCTCACGCCCCCGGAGACGGGCGAAGCGGTCGAGACCATGGCCGTTCGCTTCCGGACCGTCGGCGACATCACCTGCACCTGCCCGGTCGAATCGCGCGCCGCCACAGTGGCCGAAATAATCGCGGAAACCGCGCGCGCGACGGTGACGGAGCGGGGCGCCACGCGGCTGGACGACCAGACGTCGGATGCATCCATGGAGCGCCGCAAGCGCGAAGGCTATTTCTAGCGGCTATCTCGAAATCTCGGCCGTGCCTCATCAAGAGGGAAGGTATTACGAACAAGGGGGGAATTCCCCCTTGTATATCCCCCGTATGCGACGGTGATCATTTCTAGGAGTACTGGAATTGTCGATTCTCGGAGAACTCGAGCGCAGCCAGGCTGGCGCCGATACGCGGACGGACCGCGGCGTGCTGCGCTTCCTCACTGCCGGAAGCGTGGATGACGGCAAGAGCACGCTCATCGGCCGCCTGCTGCACGACACGCACGCAGTGGCCGACGACCAGCTCGCCGCGCTCGCGCGCGTCGCGCGGCAGCGGGGAGAATCCGGACTCGACCTCTCGCTTCTCACTGACGGGTTGGAGGCCGAGCGCGAGCAGGGGATCACGATCGACGTCGCGTACCGCTATTTCGCGACGCCGCGCCGCAAGTTCATCATCGCCGACGCACCCGGCCACGAGCAGTACACGCGCAACATGGCCACGGCAGCCTCCACTGCGGAGGCCGCGGTGATCCTCGTCGATGCGAATGTGGGCGTGCTGACCCAGACCCGCCGCCACGCGTGCATTGCCCATTTGCTTCGCGTGCGCCACCTGGTGTTTGCCGTGAACAAGATGGATCTGGTCGGCTACTCGCGCGATGCGTTCGAGGCAGTGCGCGCGGATGTCGCGACGCTCGCCCGGCAGCTCGGCGCGCCCGATCCCCACGTGCTGCCGGTGTCGGCGCTGCGTGGTGACACCGTCGTCGATCGTGGCGAGACGCTTTCCTGGTACGAAGGGCCGACACTGCTTGAGCTGCTCGAGACGCTCGATGTGGGGCGCGATGCCGAAACGCTGCCGCTGCGGTTTCCCGTCCAGCTCGTCATCCGGTCCGACGGCCCGCGCGGCTATGCGGGCCGCGTGGCCGCTGGAGTGCTCTTGCGAGGGATGGAGGTCCTCGTGCCTGCGAGCGGCTGGCATACGAGCGTCCGCGAAATCCTCACGCTCGACGGTCCGCGTGCGCTCGCGATTGCGGGCGACTCGGTAACGGTCACGCTCACGCACGACCTCGACGTGGGGCGCGGCGACCTGCTCGTCGACACCGCGCATCCGCCGCGCACGGCGCGGACGATCGATGCCACGGTCTGCTGGCTCGGTGACACGTCCCTCGCGCCCGGCGTGCGTCTCGCGGTCCGGCATCTTGCGTCGACGGTGCGCGCACGCGTGCTCGCGATCTCCGATCGGATCGACGTCGACACGCTCGAGCGCATTGCGGAACCGGCAAGCCTTGCGATGAACGAGATCGGCCGAGTGACGCTTGCGTTGCAACGTCCGCTGTCCGTGGATCCGTACGCGCGGGATCGCACCACCGGCGGCTTTCTCCTGATCGACGAGTCGACCAATCAGACCGTCGGCGCGGGGCTCATCCTGTGACCGGCGAGGTCCTGCGCGAGCGGTTGAGTGCGACGAGACGGGTTGCGACGCCTACGCGCGCCGCAAGCGGCGAACGTTAATCCTCGCGCTCCCGCGCCCGGTCCCGGTCGAACGGCGTGAAGTCGGGCTTCAGCCCGGACTTGATCGTGCAAACCTCGGCGAGGACGAGGAGATCGTCCATCACGTCGCGTGGGAAGCCCTTGCGGCCGCCACGCGTATCGATCACCAGCTTGCTGAGAAACGCGTCGGCCTCGCGACTGTTCCACACGAGGCACACTGACTCGACGATGTGCGGATAGCCCTCGAGCGCGGCCCGCACGATCACGCGCTCCGCCGGGCTGGTGCGCTTCGGTGCGAGCTTTGCCTCTTCCAGGGCCATGATTTCCGGGTAATCCGAATGCTGGATGGGCGTGAGCGGTCCGGGGGAGGTGCGCGACTTCTCCGTGAGTCCCTCCGCGCCCCACTGGTGCGAAGGCAGATCGAAGTCGACACTCGTTGCGCTCAGCGTGTCAGTCAGTTGCGGCGCCACCGGCCGCGGCGCGGCTGCGCGCAACGGCACTGACCGTGCCGGCGCCGACGCCGGCTGGTGTGCCGCGTAAGATTCTGCAGGTGCCGGCGATGGTGATTCGAACGAATCAGCGCGGTTTTCGGCGGAAAGCAGCATCACCAACGCACGTTCGAGTCGTACGACCCGCTCGCTCAGCTCCGCGATGATGCCGAGCAGCTCGTCGACCGACGTGGTCGCGGTCGCTTCCGGCTCGTCGCCCGCAGCGTCGGACAGATCCGCGAAACGGTCCGGCCGTTCCATCTCCGTGTGGACCGTCTCGGTGACGGCCCCCTTGTTCTGATAGTGGCTCATGTTACACCTGAGATCATGCCCTGTGCGCGCCGTTTGTGGGCGCGCAGATTTTAAAAATTTTGTGAAATCCGTCAGTTACGAGACATTCCTGACGTCTTCCTGACGGTTACTCCAGCGCCCGGCCAGCCGCCGGACTGGGCCATATGCCCCGCCCGATGAGCTGCCGCCCGTCGAACTCCAGGAAACTCTGGCGGCCATAGTGCGGGGCCAGCCGCGCGATCGTCTCGAACGCCTCGGGATCACGGGCGGACACGATCAGGAGCGGCGCCCCGCCCGGCCGCGCTGCCGCCCACACTTGCGCGGTGCGGTCGCCCGCGAGCGCAGCCGGTCGCGCCGGCAGGGCATTGCGCGCCAGGAACGCGTCCACGTCTGCGTGACGGCCGATAACGAGGAGCGCCGTATCGCGCGGTAGCGAGGCGCCTTCACCCACGAAGACCGGCGCGGCGTCGAGCAATCGTTCGGCCAGCCGCCTGGCGGAGGAGGCCCATCCGGCGTCCGGCATCGCGAGCGCCACGAGGGCCGCCGGCGCCACCATCGTTTGCCGCAGGATCGGGGGCAGCTCCGCCTCGTCGAGCCTGCGCAACACGCGGAAATCCGGATCGAGGGCGATTTCCGTCGGACGCGCCCCGACTTTGATCTCGAAGGCCTGCCGCTCTCGCGCGATCTCGACGATGTGCATTTCGGCGCCCTGCTCGGTCCGCGCCCGCAGCGGGACGCGCAGTGCGTAGGCCGGCGCATCCTGTGCGAGCGTGAACCGCACGAAATGCGCGCGGCCGGAGGTCGTGCGCGAAGCGTCCGCTATGCGCACGGCAGGCAGCCCCCCGCGATCGAGCCACTGCGCGAAGAACGGCGCGAGCTCGCGCCCCGACTCGGCCTCGAACGCACGCTGGAGATCGCGCCATGCGGCGACGCGAAATTTCTGCTCGCTCCAGAAGCGCCGCAGCGCGCGATCGAACGTCTCCGTACCGAGCGTGTCACGCAGCATGAGGAAAAGCATCGCCGACTTGTTGTATCCCACGATCTGCGACGTGCCATGCGTGCGAGACGTGAAGTCCTTGAGCGGCCGGTCCTGCCCGGGCGGCACCGCGGCGAGATCGCGCAACCAGCCAAGCCGCATCTCGCGGGCCGCGTCGGCGCCCGCGCGCTCCCGGTACGCGTAGTCGGCCATGAACGTGGTGAGTCCTTCGGACCAGTTGCCGCCCGCGAGATCGGGGTACACACCGTTGCCCCACCAGTTGTGCAGCACTTCGTGGCCGAGCGACGTGGCGCGGATGAACGGCAGGCGAAGCACGCCCTCGCCCAGGTACGTCAGGGTGGGCATGCCGAAGCCGGTGGGCGTGGGACTCGACACGATGCTGAACTCGGTGAACGGGTAGAGCCCGATCCACGCCTCGTAGAGGTCGAGGTATCCCTGCACCGAGTCGAGGTAGCCGTTCGCGAGCGCGGCGATTCCGGGGTGAAAGTAGGTGCGGAGGGTGACATTGGTGCCACGCGCAGTGCGCACGACGCGCGTCGCAATGCGATAGGGGCCCGCCATCAGGTCAATGCCCTCGGCGGGATGCGCGAACGCGAAGACGGCACGCGCCCGTCCGTCCGCATGCGTCTCCTCGACCAGGCGTCCCGCCACGACGCCGCGCTGACCGGCCGGCAGATCGATCGCCACCCGGTAACTGCCGAGAGAATTTCCGATCACGGGGTACCAGAAGCTCCCGGAAGGCAGAAAGGTCCCGGCGGGCCCGCCGGCGGCAATCGGGCGCCCGAGCGTGCCCCGATGATCGAGCGAGAGATCAATGGGAGACAGCATGCCGCGCCAGCGGATCTCGATCTCATTCCCGCCGCGCCGGGCCGGGATCGGCCACACGCGCTGCTCGCCGCGCTCGACGCCACGCACCGCAAGCGGCTCGCCATTCAGCAGGATGAAATCGGCGGCGAGCGTCCGGGCGAGTGCAATCGTCGTCGCGCCCGGCGCCGTCACCGAAATTCGTGCAGTCGCCTCGAGTACCCTCGTCGCCGGTTCGAGGCGCACCGCAATGTCGTAGTGAACCGATTGCGCACAAGCCGGCGCGAATGCTGCCGCCAGCGCCCAGGCAATCGCGACCGCAACGCCCTTCACGGCACGATCGGCGGAAACTTCGCGACGAGCTCGATCGCGTCCGCGCCGCGCTTCACCTTGATTGGCAGCCAGGTGCCGGCGGCGTGCCGTTGCACGGCCTCGATCAGATCACCCGGCCGCTTGACCGGCAGACCCGCAACCTCGACGACGATGTCGCCCGCGCGCATACCGGCCGCCGCGGCGACGCTGCCTGCTTCAATCTGACGGATGCGAATGCCCCCCGCGTCGGGCTCGAGCCACGCGCCAAGCCGCTGGCGCCGCGGCTCCTGCGTCGGCGGCGGCGCACTCAAGCCGAAAACGGCATCGGCATAGCCTGCGACCAGCCGGTCACAGTCGCCGCCGCTGTCCCACGGGACGAGCACCGCCACGTCGCCGACGCCGAGGGCCGCGAGCTGGTGCGGAACGCCGAATCGATTCACGATGTGCCCGCCGCCCATCACCCCGACAACCAGCGGCACAGGCGTGCGCGCGAGCGCGCCCGCGATACCCTGCGCCATGGCGCGGTCCCAGACCAGCTGGCTTTCCACGAAATACCGGAACGGCGGATTATCGAGCGATGACTCCGCCGTCGCGGCGCGCGCCGGCGCGTTGCTCCTGTGCTCGGCGAAAATCGCGCGAAGGAACTCGATATATTGCGCGCTCGGCGCGGCCGGGCGTGAGATCCCCTCGCGATCCGGCGCGGGCACCGCGTCGAATCCCTTCTGGCCGACCCCGCGAGTGAACTTGCGATCGACATTGAGCGCGAGCAGCGGAATTCCGTTCATGCGCGCGAAATGAAATATCGGCAGATAGAGCTGCGCGTCCATCTGCCAGACTTCGTGCCAGTCGCTTTCGCGCAGAAATTCCGCCTCGCTCGACTTACCGGCAACCCAGCGATCGAGCGCCGGCTGCACGCGCCGCGGAAACATCTCGAGCCCGATCACCATGTCGGGCCGCGCGGCGTACAGCGCGGCGATGACTTGCAGCTGCCACCGATGGTGCTCGGCGCTATCGTGGCGCTCGCCGAGCAGCACCACCGACCGGCGCGCGAGGCCGCCGATCAGGTCCTGCGCCGGGAGCGGGCGCAATCCGGACGGACCGGGCGCGCTCCAGGCGCCGCGCGGCACGCACTCGGCCGGGAACGTCACGCCCGGCGCCAGCAGCGTAGTCGCGAGCAGCGCAGGTGCCAGGCCCCTGAGGAACCTCTGCAGAGTTTTTCCGGACACGCGAACCTTTTGGTCAATGCAACGGCAGGCGCACCACATCGTCCACGAGTTGAAACGCACTCCAGCCGGCATCACCGCCATTGCGGCAGACCCCGAACTGGAAAGGCCAGGTGTCGCGCCCGGGTGTGAGGAAGCGCAAGTCGCGGAACCACACGCAGCGCACGGCGGCAGCGTGCTCGATGCGATGCAGAACCGGATACGCCGCGAACCAGCGGAAGAAGCCGAGCGGTGCCGCCTGCCAGGCCTCCATCGCCTGCGCGCGTGCGGACGGCGGCCCGTAGCGCTCGGCCCGCCGCCATTCGGCGTGCGCGGACGGCAAATAGGCGGCGTCGAGCCGCGCGATCAGGCCGGCGCCCGCGCCTGGTTCCGGCAGTGGCGACTGCCGTACCAGATTCACGAAGGCATACCGGAATGCATCGCCGTCCTCGACGACCACCATCCAGTTGAAGGGCGACACGGGCCGCGGTTGCGCAGTGACTCGCGCGCCCGCAAACCCCTGCGCCCGCGCGTATTCGCGTCCGAGATCGACGGCGACCCCATGTGCATAGGCCTGTAATCCCACATACCCGGCGAGCGTTCCGAGGCCGATCAGTGCAGGAACCCGCGAGCGGCGCCACACGAACGCCGCGATCAGGGCGGCGACGATGATTCCGGTGAACCAGGGATCGATGATGAACGTCGTGTCGAGCGCGAAGCGCCGATCGGAGAATGGCGCGAGCAGTATGGTTCCGAATGACGTGATGACATCGCCGAGTATGTGGATCCCGATCGAGCTCGCGACGACACCGAAGTACGCCTGCCAGCGCGGCCGGGCAGGATCCAGCCGGGCGAAAATCCACGCCAGCGCGATCGCCCAGATCGGCAGCAGGATGAGCGAGTGGGTCACGCCACGGTGGTAGAGGAGATAGGCGGATGGCGAGATGTACCCGAGCACGAAATCGATATCGGGAAATGCCGCCACGAGAGCACCGGCCGTCACGCGGCGGCGCAGGCTGACGGCGCCCGGCGCGGCGTTCCGTGGTGCGGTGGCGCGCGCCAGCAGCGCGCCGCTCAATGCGTGGGTCAGGGTGTCCATGCAGTCCGCTCTGACAGTCGCTTTTCGGCTGCGTTCACTGCACGCGCCGGCCCGGAACCTGCCCGTAACTGCGCGCGCCTCACCGCCAGGCAATCAATCGCACGGAGTGGGCAATGCCGGGCGCAGGGCCGCACGTCTCAGCCGGGATAGGGCTCCAGCGTCATGCGTTCGGCCGCGACGCCGAGCGCCTCCGCCATGCGCTCGAGGCTCGCATCGTCCACCGCGGCAGGCTCGAAGTCCGCGCCCATCCCCTTCTCGTCGATGAACGCGCGCGCCGCATCTTCACTCTTCCAGGTGACGACGGGATCCGGGGACACGCCTGCCACCCTGACGCATACCGGAACGCTATCCGCCTTGAAAACGACTGCGTACATCCTGCCCCCTGCATGCGTGGTCGGGACGAGTCGATTATACCCACGCCGGCGTGGAGCCCGTTCCATGCCCCGCCAGCGCAGCGTGGCAGAATCCACTTCGCGAGGCGACACGAGGAGGATCTGGTTTGCGCATCGGCATCATCGGCGGCGGCGTGATTGCCCGCCTCATCCTGGAAGAGATCCGGCAGGGATCGCTACGCGATAGCGAGGTCGTCGGACTGCTTGGACGCAGCGGCGCCTCGCGCGGCAAGCCGCTTGCCGGGGATTACGGCGTGCCGTTCGTGACAGGCCTGGCCGATCTCCTCGGACGGAAGCCCGAGGTCGTCGTGGAGGCCGCCTCGCACGAGGCCGTGCGTGAACACGCGGCGCCGCTTCTCGCGGCAGGCATTTCGGTCGTTGTGATGTCGGGCGGAGCGCTCGTCGACGACGCGCTGCGCGACCGGCTGGAACGACTCGCGGTCGAGCAGCGCGCATTGCTCTGCGTGCCGTCGGGCGGGATTGGCGGCCTGGACGCGCTGAAGGCGGTGTGCGCCGCCGGCGCCGAGGAAGTCGAGATCGCCGTCACCAAGCCGCCGGCCGCATGGAAGGGCATCCCGTACGTCGAGCGATCCGGCGTCGACCTCGATCGCCTCACCGGGCCGGTCACGCTCTTCGACGGGACGGCACGCGAAGGCGTGCCGCACTTTCCCGCGAACGTGAACATCGCCGCCGTGCTCTCGCTCGCGGGCATCGGTTTCGACCGGACCCGCCTCAAGGTCGTCGCCGATCCGGCGCTGCGCTTCAACACGCATTACATCAACATCCGCGGCCGGACCGGCGTGATCAGCATCAAGTTCGAGTCGGTTCCTTCCCCGGACAATCCCAAGACCGCGATGCTCGCCTGCTACAGCGCGCTCGCCGCACTGAAGGCGCTCGCGTCGCCGGTGCGCTACGGCACCTGAAGCCGGGGAATCGCGCGGCACGCGCGTGCATCGTTCGATTGACTTAGGTCAAACGCTCCTCCGGGTATCGGATCAAGCTCGGATCACCTGTCGTGAGTCGATAGCGCCGGGCAACAATCGGACGGAGGAGCGCCGTGAATCAACGGGTCGGAACGCCTCTTGCGATGGTTCGCATGCTGCGCGTCCTGGTGATCGAGGGCCCCACGCCGGAACGGCGCCGGCTGGTCGCCGCGCTTGCGGAGCAACCGGGGATGGAGCTGGTCGGCGAAACTTCGAATCCGGAGCATGCCGTCGCGCTGGCAGCATCGGCCCTCCCGGACGTCGTGCTGCTCGCAGCGAATCTCGAGGACACGCCGCACGGCGAGGTCGTCGCCAGGCTCCGCGCTGCAGCGCCGAAGGCACACGTGGTGGTGGTCACCCGGTCGGAGGAAGGGAACGCGCTCGCGGACGCGCTGCGCGCCGGGGCGTCCGGCTACCTGGTGCGCAATCTCGACGGCGAGCTGATGGCCGAAACACTCCGGTCCACCGTGGAGCACGGCAGGCCCTTCGAATGCCGGACCGCCGCCGCACGCTCGCCGCTGTCCGCATCGCCGCTTTCCCCGCGCGAGCGGCAGATCCTCGCACTGGTCGCCGAAGGGTGGACGAACAAGCAGATCGCGCGGGAGCTCGGCGTGGCCGAGAGCACCGTGAAGATCCACGTTCAGCACATCCTCAGAAAGCTCAAGCTCGAAAGCCGCGTGCAGGCGGCAGTCTACGCGGCCGAGAACGGACTGGCGCTGAAGCACTGATCGGGGCCGCGCAGAGTGCGCCCCGGCGACGTCGCTGCGCGAGCGTACGCGAGATTCGCGCAGACTGTGGCGCGAGCGTCCGAGGGGATCGACCATGCGCGCAATGCTGCTCGACCATCCGCATTCACCACTCCGGCTGGGACAGCTTGCGCATCGCGCACTGGAGCCCGGGCAAGTGCGCTTGCGCGTCGCTGCCTGCGGCGTCTGCCGCACCGATCTGCACATCGCGGACGGCGAGCTTCCCGAGCTGCGCAGTCCGGTCGTGCCCGGACACGAGATCATCGGCACCGTCGCGGAAGTCAGTGCGGACGTGGAGCGGTTTCGGGCCGGCGACCGGGTCGGCGTACCCTGGCTCGGCTGGACCTGTGGTCACTGCAAATATTGCGCGAGCGGCCGCGAGAATCTCTGTGCTTCGGCGCGGTTCACCGGCTACCACCTGGATGGCGGCTATGCGGACGAGGCGATTGCCGACGCGCGCTACTGCTTCGCCCTGCCCTCCGGATACAGCGACGCCGAGGCGGCCCCGCTACTCTGCGCCGGTCTGATCGGCTACCGCTCGCTCGTGCACGCCGGCGATGCCCGGCGTCTCGGCATATACGGATTCGGTGCCGCGGCGCACATCGTCGCGCAGGTGGCGCGTTGGCAGGGACGTGAAATCTTCGCGTTCACGCGCCCCGGTGACACCGCCGCGCAAGGGTTCGCAAGATCGCTCGGCGCCGCATGGGCAGGCGACTCCACGGAGGCGCCTCCCGGGCCGCTCGACGCCGCGATCCTGTTCGCGCCGGTCGGCGCGCTCGTTCCCGCCGCGTTGCGCGCGGTGGCGCCGGGCGGAACGGTAGTGTGCGCAGGCATCCACATGAGCGACATTCCGGCCTTTCCCTACGAAATCCTGTGGGGCGAACGGACGATCCGCTCGGTCGCGAATCTCACGCGCCGCGACGGCGAAGCGTTTCTGGCAATCGCGCCACAGGTGCCGGTGCGCACCGAAGTCGAAGTATTTTCGCTCGACCAGGCGAACGAGGCGCTCGCGCGCCTCCGCGAAGGGCGCATTACCGGCGCGGCCGTGATCGTTCCTTGAGGACACCCCGGGACGCACTCCAGATCGGCAGCGACCCATGCTGCGGCGCAGTAAAGCGGCGCACACCCGCCAGTTTGTCCCAGAGCCAGTTTGTCCTAGATCAAGGCTGCGAAAACGCGTGGTTCTAAGCTCGCACGGTGCGCGGCATGGAGACCGCAATGAAATTTCCATCGTAAGAAGCCCATGAGCTATCTCGCGCTCAAGTACCTGCATGTCACCACGGTAATCGTGAGCTACAGCCTCTTCGTCGTTCGCGGAGCATGGATGCTGGCCGACTCGCCGATGCTCGCAAAGCGCTGGGTGCGGATCGTGCCGCACGTCAACGATACCCTGCTCCTCGTCGCCGCGATCTGGCTCACGACCCTCATCGGACAGTACCCCGGAACGTCCGCGTGGCTCACCGCGAAGGTGATCGGTCTGATCGTCTACATCCTGATCGGGACGGTCGCCATCCGCCGCGGTCCGAACAAGCCGATTCGGGCAACCGCGTGGGTCGCCGCGCAGCTCGTGTTCTTCTACATCGTTGCGGTGGCCCTGACGCGCGACGCGAATCCATTGCGGGATTGGTTTTGAGGAGGATGCCGTTGCATGTGCGCACAGGAATCACCGGGATTCGACCGGCCGCTTGAGTTGATCCGCCAGACGCACCGGCGGCTCGAGCACCGCTGCGCGCTGATGCAGCGGCTGGTCGGACACCTGCAGGAGAGCGGTTGCGACGCGGACGCACAGGCGACGGCCGGTCACATCGTTCGGTTCTTCGAGGACGAGATGGCACGCCACCACGAGGACGAGGATCAGGAGTTCTACCAGGCGGTCGCGGAAGCCGCACCCGCGAAGTCACGCCCCGCAATCGCGACGCTCGTCGCGGACCTGCGCAGCGAGCACGACCAGCTGCAGGCCGTGTGGCGCGACGTTCTCCGTCCCCAGCTGATCGCGATCATGGAAGGCCGCTCGAAATCACTCAATCGCGAGGCCGTGGACCGTTGCGAGATGCTGTACGTGAGCCACGTCGAGCGCGAGGAGCAGATTCTGTTGCCCATCGCCGAGAAACATCTCTCCGTCGCCCGGATCGAGCGGCTCGGGCGCGGGATGGCCGAGCGCCGGAACCAGCCGTATCCCGGCGGTGCTTGACCTGCCACGGCATTCGGGCTGAAATTGCGCCTTCGCGCGCCGGCGGCGTGCGCCCCTTCCGGCAGTCGAGGCCATGGCGACCGCACCGATCAAACCGCAGGCGTTTCTCGCGAATATTCCGCTCTTCAAGGAGCTCGCGCCCGAAGAGCTCGACCGCATTGCCGGGCACACGCGCCAGGTGCGCGCGGAGCGCGGCGAGATCCTCTTCCATCGCGGCGACCCGGCGAACGGTTTTCATCTCGTCGTGTACGGCCAGGTGAAGCTCGCTTTCATCTCCTCGAAAGGCGACGAAAAGGTCGTCGAGATCATCGGCCAGGGCGGGAGCTTCGGCGAGGCGGTCATGTTCATGGAGCGCCCGCACGTGGTGACCGCCCAGGCGCTCGCGGACACGCTGCTGCTCTACATCCAGAAGGAGGCGGTGTTCGATGAGCTCGGCCGGGACCCGCGCTTCGCACGCCGCATCATCGCCGGGCTGTCGCGACGGCTGCATCACCTGATGGCCGACCTGGAAGCCAACTCGATGCGCTCCGGCACCCAGCGCGTGATCGGCTATCTGCTGCGCGACTGCCGGCGCGACAAGGAGGAGCTGGACGCGATCGGGGTGACGTTGCCCACCACCAAGGGCATCGTCGCGTCGCGCCTCAACCTCACGCAGGAGCACTTCTCGCGCATCCTGCACGAGCTGGCCGCCGAGGGGCTGATCGAGGTGCAGGGACGGAAGGTCGCGATTCCGAGCGTCGCCCGCCTCCAGCAGTACGCCCTGTAAGGGCACAAGAGCGGCAGGTCACGAACAGGAGGGAACCGGCTGGTTCCCTCCTGCGGAGAAACCCGAAGGTCACGAACAGGAGGGAACCGGCTGGTTCCCTCCTGCGGAGAAACCCGAAGGTCACGAACAGGAGGGAACCGGCT
>JAABRB010000428.1 GCA_011391185.1 Betaproteobacteria bacterium | reverse complement strand
GCTCGTCACGGGGCGCGCGCAATTCGAACGCACCTGCGCATGGTTCTGCAGCGACCGGGGCTTCTCGACGCTGACACTGAACGGCGGAAGTTTCGCGGCCTCGCGCGACGTTCTGATCAACGCGTCGGGTGGCGCATTCAACACTGCCGGCAGGTTCCTCGCGCTGCGCGACCTGACCGTCAATGCGCCCACCGTTCACACGACGGGGGTGACGCTGTATCGCTATCTCGAGCGCCCGTCGGGTTTCAACTCGTTGCTCTCCATGGATCAGGCGCGGCTCCGCGCCATCGACCAGGGCGGTGCGTTCATCGCCATCATGGGACGCCTCACGATGAATACGACGACACCGGTGCGCGTCGAGCGCGGTGTGTTGCAGGGTGGCGCAGGCGTGGACACGCTCGCAGGGCAGGAGATCGTTGCCACACCGGTCGCCGAGCCGCTCAATGACCTGCGGCACATCGGTCTCGCGAGATCGCTGCTCCGCTGACCGGCCGATGCCGAGAGCGCTGCTCATGACGGCTTTGGTGATCGCGGCGATTCCCGTGCAGGCCCAGCTGATCGATCCCGGGCGGCAACTGCTCGAGCAGCTGCAGCAGCGCCAGCTCGAGCGCGAAGAGGGCCGCGAGCCCGGAAAGATCGAGGTCAGGCCGGAGGAAAAGCCCGCTCCCGCGCCGGACGACGGTCTCTGCTTCGACATCGATCGGATCGAACTCGATGGCGAGGCGCTGCTCGACGCGGAGGTTCGTGATTCGCTCATTACGCGCTACGCCGGCAAGTGCCTGGGACGCACGGAGATCAATGCGCTGCTCGCCGATCTCACCCAGGCCTACGTGGACCGCGGTTACGTCACTACGCGCGTCTATATCCCGCCGCAGAACCTTTCGACGCGCGTGCTCAAGCTGCTGGTGATCGAGGGACGCATCGAGCGGCTCTACATGAACCAGGACGCCGACGCGGACCGTCGGCGCGTCCAGGCCGCATTTCCCACCGAGGCCGGCGACAAGTTGCGGCTGCAGGATCTCGAGCAGGGACTCGATCAGCTGAACCGCGTGCCGTCATCGAACGCCACGCTCCAGCTCCAGCCGGGCACCGAGCCCGGCGGTTCGGTCGTCGCAATCCAGGATCGGCCCGAGAACCCGTTCCGCGCTTACGTTGCCTACGACACGTATGGCCAGCAACGTACGGGTGAACGGCGCCTCAGTCTCGGTGCCGAGGCGGACAACGTCTTCTCGCTGAACGACACGTGGGCACTCGTGTATGCCGGCACCCTCGATACCAACGCGGTGGCGGGCAACGGAAGCGTCGGCCTCGGCAACTGGACGTTCGGCGTGTCGGGCTCCTACTCCGAGTTTCTCCAGCAATTGACCCCCGACACCGAGCTCTTCGGTCGGAGCACCGTCGTGGGTTTCTCCGCCGATCGGCTGCTCGCCCGTTCGAGCACGACCAAGTCGAGCGCCATCTTCACGCTCGAGCGGAAATGGTTTCGCAGGTACGTGAACGACGTCGGACTCAATCCGCAGGATCTCACCGTCGCGCGCGCGGGCGCGCGCAGCCAGATCCGCTCGCCGGAAGGAATCCTGTTCGTCGACGGGGCGCTGGCAGCGGGCCTCACCGCGCTCGGGGCGACCCAGGATCCTGCGAACCTGCCAGCCGACGCGCCGCGCGCGCAGTTCACCAAGTTCGAGGCCGGCCTGACCTGGCTCGGCCGGATTGCGGACTTCCCGCTGCGCGCGTCGATCCGAGGCCAGTACTCGATCGATCCCCTGTACAGCTCCGAACAGATTGTGCTCGGCGGCTTCTACACGGTGCGCGGCTACGGGGAGTCGGTTGCGTTCGGTGACAGCGGGTGGTATTCACGGAACGAGCTCTCGTTCTCCCTGCGGCCGGGACTGCTCGTCACGGAGGGCTTCGACTGGTCACCCCATATTCAGCCCTATGTCTTCCTGGACGGTGGGCAGGTGTTCTCGAAATCCGGACGCTTCGAGAACTCGCTCGGCGGCGCGGGAGTCGGACTGCGACTTGCGAAGCGACCGGTATCCTTTGATCTCACGGTCGCCTATCCTTTCATCCGGAATAGCCTGCCGAGGCAAGAGTTCTACTTCCGCCTCGCTTTCCAGATATGAGGTTCCCGATGCTGCGGTTCACTTCTGCCTGCGTGCCGATCGTCGCTTTTCTCGTCGCACTCCCTGCCGCACACGCGCAAGGCGCCGGCGAGTCGGTGGCGACGGTGAACGGTGCGCCGATCGCCCAGTCGACTTTCCGGAAGGCGTTGCAGGGGGCGCTGAATCGGGGCGGCGCGGACACGCCCGAGCTGCGTGCCGCGGTCAAGAGCCAGCTGATCGCACGCGAACTCTTTGCCCAGGAAGCGAAGAAGCGCAATCTCGACCGCGATCCGCTCGTCGTTGACGCGATCGAGGAAGCGCGCACCAACGCGATGGTGACGCTCTTCCTGAACCAGGCGATCAAGCCGCAGCCGGTCACCGAGGCGGACGTGCGCGCCCAGTACGAGAAGATCAGGGCCATGCTCGGGCCGGTGGAGTACAAGCTGCGCGTGGTCGTCACGCGCGACAAGGCGCGCGCCGAAGAGGCGCTTGCGGCCGCGCGGCTGGGCCAGCCGTTCGCGGGCATCGCGCAGCAGTTCTCGGTCGCGCCCTCGGCGCGGCGCGGCGGCGAGATCGACTGGGTGTCGTTCAGGTCACCCGTGCGGGAAGGCGAGACGAGCGGCCTGCCGCTCGTCGTCGCGCAGGCGGTGGAGCAGATGAAACAGGGCGACGTGAGCGGGCCGCTGCCCTTCAACAATCAGTGGCTCATCGTGCGGCTCGACGAGAAGCGCCCGACCGTGGTGCCGACTTTCGAGCAGGCGCGCCCGGCGCTGCAGAACATGCTCGCCGCGCGCGCGCTCGAGCGCGCGACGAGCGATCTCGTCCGCACGCTCGTGAAGGACGCGCAGATCTCGCAATGAGCTTAATATCGTGACGAGGCGGGTTAGAGATCGTTCCCCTCCTTTCCAAGGAGGGGTGCCGCCGCAGGCGGCGGGGTGGTTCAAGCGCCTTGCACTCTGCACATTCGCCACAAACGAGCAAGCGAACCAGTGACGCCCTCGACGAAACGCGAGCGCGGAGCGCCCTGCCGTCGCACGCTCGAAGCGTATGAAGCGTTGGAGGGCCGGCCGTTCTGGCCGCGCTAGATCACTCGACTCCCGGGTTCATGTGAACCACCCCGGCTGCTGCGCAGCCACCCCTCTTTGAAAAGGAAGGGAAAACGCGTTCACGCCCGCTCATCCTCGACTCCGGTCCCGGGCTCTCAACTACCGCTTCCAGCGCACCAGCAGCACGAGCGGCAGCACCAGTAGTGCGGTGAGCGAGAAGAAATAGAACGAATCGAGGTAGCCGATCATCGCCGATTGGCGCTCGATTTCTTTCGCGAGCGATG
>JAABRB010000427.1 GCA_011391185.1 Betaproteobacteria bacterium | reverse complement strand
ATCAGCCCAGCGAAAATGCCGCCGATCATTCCGCCCACCGACATCCACAGGAAGAACCCGGTCAGGAACTGCGCCGGCGGACGGCGCTTGGCGAGCTCGCCGTGACAGGCGAGCGCGATCACAAAGAACGCCACGAGGTTGACGGCGATGACGAGGAAAATGTTGTCGAGCGCGTCGAAGATATAGACCGCGACCAGCGCCGCCACGAAGAAGGGCTGCGCCGCCAGCACGATCCAGTGCGGAATGATCGGCTTGGTCGAAAAAACGATGACGAAGGTCGCAAGATAAAGCGAGAGCGGGATCACCCAGAAGAACGGCGCCGCGGCGACGTCGGTGGTCAGATGCGCGGTGATCGCGATCAGTAGGGCCGACGGAATGGCGGCGAGCCCGATCCAGGTTGCCGCGTCCTTCCAAGTCGGCGGCGTCGCACGGCCGCCGTGAGCCTGAATTGCGGTCTTAAGTGAGCCGCGGGTGCGCCACAGGAGCGCACCGCAAATCGCGATGAAGATGATCAGCAAATAGAAAAGAATCGACCAGACCCGGGTTTGCTCGCCGAGCTTGCTGAGCGGCTCGATCACGAATGGATAGCTCAAGAGCGCCAGAAAGCTTCCGACATTGCTCGCCGCATATAAGAAGTACGGGTCCTTGGCCGCCGGATGATCGGTGCGCGCGAACCAGGCCTGCAACAGCGGCGCATTGGCCGAGAGTGCGAAGAACGGGAACCCGATCGAAAGCGCGAACAGCCCGAGCAGCCAGAACGCCTCGCCCTGCGCCGGCGGCTTGCCCCAGCCGGTGGCCATCGAGAGCGGCAGCCAGAAGGTCGCGACCGCCATCACCACCAGATGAGTAATGACAGTTTGCCGGCCCGAGAGATTGCGCGTGATCAGGTGCGCGTAGGCGTAGCCGGCGAGCAGCGCGGTCTGGAAGAACACCATCGCCACCGACCAGACCTGCGGCGAGCCGCCCAGCGTCGGCAGCACCATCTTGGTGAACATCGGCTGCACCGCGAACAGCAGCGCGGCGGAAAGAAAGATCGCGACGCCGAAGACGCCGAGCAGCACACCGGGGCTCACTCCGCCAGCGGCTTTCGATTTCGTTGCTCGCTTACGTACGGCCATGCGTCTTGCTCCGTACTACGGCTTCGGCGGAATCCGGTCGGGATTTTTGGAGGGGTTGGGGCGTGACGGTCGGCACCGTCCTCGAACGCGGAATACCCTGAGTTGCTAGGCGTTTATTGGGCAAGCGGATCATCGCAGAAGCCGGGTTCGGGGTCCACTGGCCTCGCCCGCTTCGATGGATTGCCCGCGCGCCGCGCCTTGCCTACGATTCGCGCGCCGGCCGATGGTTTCGAACGTAAAGGCACAACGCGACAACGATCATGGGAGGGAAACGTCATGCCACGTGTCATGCTGACGACATTTGCAATCTGCGCTGCACTTCTGCTTGGCGGTCACGTAATGGCGCAACAGCCGCCGACACCGCCAATGCCGCCGACGACCCCTTATGGCACGCCGATCACGCTCGAACAGGCAAAGAAGGTCGCCGATGCAGCCGAAGCCGAGGCTAGAAAAAGAAACATGAGCATGGCGATCGCCATCGTCGAGCCAACCGGCGATCTTGTCTACTTCAGAAAAATGGACGGCACCCAATATGCCTCGATCAAGAACGCTCAGGACAAGGCGATTTCTGCCGCGCTATTCCGCCGCTCAAGCAAGTCCTTCCGCGAGCGCGTCGCGGCAGGCGATCTCTCTCCTATGGCCTTGCGGGGTGCGGTGGCGTCCGACGGCGGAGTCCCGATCGCGGTGAGCGGCAAGATCATCGGCGCGATCGGAACCTCGGGCGGCGCCGACGACCCGATAGCGCAAGCCGGCGCCGACGCACTCAAGTAGACGCCTAATAATAAAGTGCTCTAGTTTTTTGCGACTCGTTTGCAGCAAGGCCGCTCGCCGGAGCGGCCTTGCTCTTTGTTATTGGCCAGAACAATTAAGTGCGCCGCAGCGCGGAATACCGCGAACTTCATGGTGTTCGCTAAATCGTGAAGCCTAGCCGCGCCGATCGCCGTCCCACGTTCTTACGAACGCGCTAGGATCGACTGTACTAAACACAAGAAAACATTTCCCGGCGAACAGCGCCGATCGGAGGAAACGCCATGACCCAACTCACCCGCCGCGGCTTGCTCGCCGGCACTGTCGCCGTAACCGCGGCCACCGCCATCGGACCGCTCACCGCCACCACACCGGCCCGCGCCGCAGCGCCCCTCGCTGGCAAGCAGGCGCCCAGCTTCTATCGCTACAAGATCGGTGAGTTTGAAGTTACCGCCATCCATGACGGTGTCTGGATGCCGGATCTCGCGCCCGGATTGTTCAAGAATTTCACCGTCGCCGACGCTCAGAAAACTCTCGGCGATCAGTTCCAGCGCACCGACAAGATGGTGGTTCCGTTCACGCCGATCATGGTCAATACCGGCTCGAAGCTTATCCTCATCGACACCGGCACCAACGGCCGCTTCACCCCGACTGCGTCGAGCTTCATGGACAATCTCACGGCTGCCGGTTTCGATCCGAAGCAGGTCGACACGATCGTGATTTCTCATTTCCATGGCGACCACATCAACGGCATCCGCACCAAGGATGAGCAGATCGCCTTCCCCAATGCTGAGATCATGGTGCCGGCGCCGGAATGGGCATTCTGGATGGACGACGCCAAGATGGCGGCGGCCCCGGAGGCTATGAAGGGCGCGTTCGCGAATTGTCGCCGCGTGTTCGGCTCGATCTCGGGCAAGGTCGCCCGCTACGATCCGGGCAAGGAAGTGGCCCCCGGCATTACCTCGATTCCCGCTTATGGCCACACGCCCGGCCATACCGCTTTTGCGATCACGTCCGGCAGCCAGTCGATGATGACCGTCGTCGACGCCACCAACAATGCCTACCTGTTCGTCCGCAATCCGGAATGGCAGGTCTCCTTCGATATGGACGGCCCCATGGCGGTCGAAACCCGCAAGCGGCTCTTGGACCGCGCAGCGGCCGACAAGATGCTGGTCGGCGGCTATCACTGGCCCTTCCCGGCGGTCGGCTACATCGCCAAGGAAGGTTCCGGCTACCGGCTGCATCCGGTCGGCTACAGCCACCTGCTCTGAAAACTCACGAACTCCCCGCCCCCCTGCGGGAAAGGCCGTCCGAAAGGGCGGCCTCTTTTTTGCGGGGCGCGGGCTATTCCGCGGCCTCGCGCGGAATGCGGGCGGGATCATAGGCGAGATTCGGCGCCAGCCATTTCTCGCAGACCGCCAGGCTCCAGCCTTTGCGCCGGGCGTAATCCTCGACCTGATCGCGGTCGATGCGCCCAACGCCGAAATAAGTGCTCTGCGGATGCGAGAAATAGAGCCCACAGACTGCCGCCCCCGGCCACATGGCGAAGCTTTCGGTGAGCTGCACG
>JAABRB010000426.1 GCA_011391185.1 Betaproteobacteria bacterium | reverse complement strand
GCACCTCCACCGGATCGTTGAAGAAGATCATCATGCCGTCGCCGGTGAAGCGCTCGAGCGTGCCTTCGTGCGCGAGGATGAGCTCGCCCATCGCCGCGTGGTACTCGCGCAGCACGCCCATCAGCTCCTCGGGCTCGGCCGTCTCCGCGAATGCCGTGAAGCCGCGCAGGTCCAGGAACACGACCGTCACCTGCCGGCGATGCGTGCGCAGCGGATCCTCCGCGCCGCCGGCCACGATCAGCTCGGCGAGCTGCGGCGAGAAGAAGCGCTTGAGCTTGCCGAGCCGCTCGACGTGCGCCACGCCTTCCTGCACGCGGCTCTCGAGCGTCCGGTTCCACTCCTCGAGCTCGGCCGCGTGACGCACCTCCTGATCGCGCAGGCGCTTGCGCTCGAGGCAAGCCGTCACCCGGGCGCGCAGGACGACCGGGCTGAAGGGCTTCGGCAGGAAATCCTCGGCGCCGAGCTCGATGCACCGCGCAACGCTCTCTTCCTCGTCGAGGGAGGAGATCATGAGCACCGGGATGTGCCGCAACCGCTCATTCGCCTTCAGGCGCTGCAGGACGTCGTAGCCGTTGATGTCCGGCATCATCACGTCAAGGAGCACGAGATCGACCTCGGCGGTCTCGAGGAGGGTCAGCGCCTCGGCGCCGCCGCCCGCCCGCAGGACGTCGAAGCCCTCGCGCCCCAGGCGGCGGCCGAGCATGTCGCGGTTCTCGGCGTTGTCGTCCACCACGAGGATGGTGCCGGTGCCCGATTTCGTGGCGTGCCCGGCAGCGGCCGGCAGATCGGGCAGCGCCTTCGCGGCAGTGCGTTCGGTCACGCGCTTCGCGAGCCCCCCTTTGACGAGTGCCGCCAGGTGGCCGGCCGCGGCGTTGATTCGATTTGCGTCCAAGGCTGCTTCATCGGCGCCGGCGGCGAGCATCTGCTCCTTGATCGCCTCGCTCGCCGCCAGGATCCGCTCGAGCGGGGCAGCGAGCTGCGTGGCGAGATGCTGCGCCGTGTCGAGCGAGCCGGCGGCGGCCGGGCCGAGCAACTCGTTGATGAAGCCGAGCAGCGCATGGGCATCGTCGAGCACGGCCCGCAGCGCCGGAACATGGTCCGGCTGCCCGCCGTCCTCGATCAGCATCTCCGCGTAGCCGATGATGTGATTGAGCGGCGTGCGCAGCTCGTGGCGCAGCTGGGCAAGCGTCTCGCGATCCATCGTCAGCGGGCGCGCCCGAGCTGTGCTTCGATCTTGCCGAGCAGCCGCTCGAGCTCGACCGGCTTGGTGTCGAAGTCGTCGACGCCGGCGGCAAGCGCCTTCTCGCGGTCGCCCTCCATCGCATGCGCCGTCAGTGCGATCACCGGAATGCCCTGAGTGGCGGGCGCCGCCTTGATCTGGCGCGTGGCCTCCCACCCGTCGACCCCGGGCAGGCTCATGTCCATGAGGATGAGCGCGGGCGCTTCCGACGCCGCCATCGCCACGCCCTGTTCGCCGTCCACGGCGATGGCGACCTCGTAGCCGCGGCGCACGAGGCGGCGCGAGAGCATGTCGCGGTTCATCTCGTTGTCCTCGACGAGCAGGATCTTCTTCATGTCTTCCGCGCCCCCTTTCGCTGGGCCATGGAGCCTGCCACGAAATCGCCGACCTCGCGCAGCAGCGCGTCGCGCGAGGCCGTCCCCTTCTGCAGGATTCGCTCGACATAACCATTCAGTCTGCGCCGGTCTTCGGCCGTCAGTTCCTTGGCTGTGATGACCAGGACCGGGATGGCCCGCAACGCGGCATCCCCCCGCAGCGCTTCCACCAGCTCGAAGCCGTCCATCTCCGGCATCATCAGGTCGAGCAGGATGAGACCGGGCGCGACCTCGCCGAGCCGCTCGAGAGCCTCGCGCCCGTTGCCCGCTTCCACCACGGTGTAACCGTCCTTCTCGAGGATGCGGCGCAGGAGCTCCCGCAGCACCGGGTCGTCGTCCACGACCAGGATCGGCAGGTCGCGCCGGAACTTCGCGAGGGCCTCCATGAGCCGGTCGCGGTCGATCGGCTTCATCAGGTAATCTGCCGCGCCGAGCGCGTAGCCGAGGTTCCTGTTGTCCATGATCGTCAGCATGACGACCGGGATGCTGGCGGTCTGCGTGTCCGCCTTGAGCGCGGACAGGACGGCCCACCCGTCCATCCCCGGCATCATGACGTCCAGCGTGATCGCGTCCGGCTCGAGCTCTTTCGCAAGCCGCAGGCCTTCTTCGCCGCCGGATGCGACCATCACGTGATAGCCCTCCTTGGCAAGGAAGCGCCGCATCAGGTCCCGCACGGTCGCCTCGTCGTCGATCACCAGCACCTTCCGGGCGCCCGCTTTCGCAGTGGCGGCCGCGGCGATTTCCTGTGTGCGTTCGGCCATGGTCGCCGGAAGGCGCATGGTGAACGTGCTGCCGCGGCCCGCTTCGCTTTCGACGGCGATGTCGCCGCCCATCATGCGCGCGAGGCGGCGGCTCAGCGCGAGGCCCAGCCCGGTGCCGCCGTACTTCCGCGTCACCGACGCGTCCGCCTGGGAGAACTCCTCGAACAGCCGCGTGATGTGCTCCGGCGTCATGCCGATTCCCGTGTCGCGCACCGCGAACGTCATCCAGTCCCCGTCCGCCCCGCTTTCACGCTTCACGCCGAGCGAGATCGTGCCGCGCTCGGTGAACTTGGCGGCGTTGCTCAGCAGATTGAACAGCGCCTGGCGTGTCTTGGTGAGGTCGGCGTGCATGGTCCCGAGCGAGGCATCCCAGCCTTTCTCCAGGCGATTCGCATTCTTCTCCACCAGCGGACCAATCACCGCGGCGATGTCGTCGAGCATGCCGGCGACGCCAAAGTCCTCCAGATAGAGCTCCATCTTGCCGGCCTCGATCTTGGAGAGGTCGAGCACCGCGTTGATCAGCTCCAGCAGGTGCCGGCCCGCGGCATTGATTTTCTTCAGGTCGGGCACGAACGCGTCGGAGCCGAGATCGGCAGCTTCCTCCTGCAGCATCTCGCTGTAGCCGATGATGGCGTTCAGCGGCGTGCGCAGCTCGTGCGACATGTTGGCGAGGAACTCCGACTTGTGCCTGCTCGCCTGCTCGAGCTCCGCGAAGAGGCGCGCGTTCTGGATGGCGAGCGCCGACTGCGCGGCGAAGGTGGTAAGGAGATCGACGGTCTCCTTGGCGAACTCGCCGGGCCGGTTGCGCACGACGACCAGGCCGCCGACGAGCTTGCCCTCGCGCAGGAGCGGCACGGCGAGCACCGCGCGCGCGCCCGAGCGCACGAGCCGGTCGCGCAGGCGGCTGTCGTAAGCGCCCTCGGCGAGGATGTCGGGGATCTGCACCGGCTCGTGCGTCACGGCGAGCCGGCCGATCGCCCCCTCGCCCTTGCGCAGTCGTGTCACGCGAAGTTCATCATCCACCCCGATACCCATGCCGAGCCCCGCCCGCATCTCGAACTCTTCGCGCT
>JAABRB010000425.1 GCA_011391185.1 Betaproteobacteria bacterium | reverse complement strand
GTTATGTTGAATCGCCTTGGCGATTTACCCCCGGCCGCTGCGCCTGGCGCGACGGGCTCGATGCCCCGAGCGCCAGGATTCGTTGCTCTTGCCTGGCCGCCCGGCGCGGCCGAGTGCCCTGAACGGGCCGAGGCCTGCGCAACGGGCGGCCCCTGACTGAAGTTCTCCCGCGCGTCCAGAAGCGACGACGTCTCCTCTCTCGATGACGCAGCCCGGCGCGCGGGTTGCGCGAACGCCAGAGCAAGCCGCGTGACGGGCGGTGCAGCAGCTCAACCGTTCCCGAGCGCGACGCCGGCGGCATTCGTGGTGCGGCAGCGACGACACGGCGGTTGCCGCGAGAGCCTGCAAGCGCCGTGCCGGAGCGGTCCACGCGCTACGGTGAGTCCGTCGTCTCCTCTTCCTCGCGCTCGGCCTCCAGTGCGGCTAATAGCGCGTCCCGCGCCTCCAGCGCGTCGGGTTGAGGCGAACCCGTGTCCGCCACGCCGGCGTCGCCTCTCGCGCGCGTGAGCCGCGCGGGGTGCGTGGCGCTATGGATCTCCTTCAGCTTCACGATCGAGACCTGGGTGTAGATCTCGGTGGTGGTGAGCTTAGCGTGCCCGAGCATCGCCTGGATGTAGCGGATATCGGCGCCGTTCTCCAGCATGTGGGTCGCCATCGCGTGGCGAAACAGGTGGCAGGAGCCCGGGAAGGTGTAGCCCGCGCGCTCGATCGCGCTTCTCACGAGATAGCCCAGGCGCTCGCCTCTCAAGGGCTCGCCGTAGTCGGTGAGGAACAGGATCCCCTCGTCAGGCTCGACCACCAGCGCCGGGCGCACGTCGGCCACGTATTTTGCGATCCAGGCGCAGGCGCGCTCCCCGATCGGCACCATGCGGTCTTTTCTACCCTTGCCTTCGCGCACGAAGAGCGCGCCGCCCTCGAGCTCGACGTCGTACACCTTCAATCGGCCGAGCTCCATGCGGCGAATGCCAGTCGAGTAGAGCGTCTCGATCACCGCGCGGTCGCGCACGCCCGGCAGCGTCTCCACGTCGCAACCATTCACGATTGTCTCAATCTCCTCGAGCGTCAGGATGTGCCGCGGCAGGCGCCTGGGCGGGCGCGCGAGCACGAGCTCGGATGCCGGGTTGTAGAGGATCAGCCGCGCGCGCGTCGCCCATTTGAAGAAGCTCTTCACCGGCACCAGGCGCGAGCGCTGCGAGATGAAGCCCAACGGCTGACCGTCGCTCTTGCGGTAATGGAAGAGATAGCGCTGGTAGCGCTCCAGGATCGGCAGCGTCACGTCCTGAGGATTCGCGATCGAGCGCTCGGCGCACCACAGAATGAAGATGCGAAGCGACTGCTTGCGCGTGACGATGGTGGCTTCGGTGCAGCCGGTCGCCTCCGACCAGGCGAGGAATTCCACCATCGCGCGCGTTAACGCGGTGTCGGGCAGATCGGGCGCACGCCGCCCGCCGCCCGCGTGCAGCTTACGGCGCAGCATCGGCGGCTAAGGGTACGACCGGGGTGGCGTCGGCTTCGTCTAAGTACTGCGTTTCGGGGGTTGCAGAGGGAGATTTTACATAGGTATTTGTTTTGTTTGACGTTTTAGTATTTTTCTCATCCCGACCACCCCCCGACCAAGGGCCGACCGGACCCCGACCAGGGGCCGACCGATCGGCATTGACCCCCGACCGATTCCCCGTCGTAGCGGTAGCACGCAAGGCCTCAACGTCGATCAACCCCGGCACGAAGGGCCGCCCGTCCTGGCCGGCGCCGTCGTAGACGAGTTCATACTCGCTCGCCGGTCCCTTGCGATGCGCGATCACGTACTCCAGCTCGATCAACCGCGCGAGATGGACTTTGAGTTGCGTGTCGCCCCAGGCAATCGCTTCGCGCAGGCTCCGGCGGCTGAAGCGGTAAACCGAGCGCGCGATCGAGGCCCGCTTGCATTCGGCGCTGACGTGGCGCTCGACGAGCTGCAACAAACGCCGCGTCTGCGGTGGCAGCTCGTCCAGGCTCCGCCCCAGGACCTCGTGCGCCAGCTCGTTCGCCAACGCAACATCGTCCAGCGTCGCCTCGACGTATTCGATCGGCTGCCCCTCGCGCACCGTCGTGCGCACTTCCCGTTGGTGCTGGTGAAGCAGCGCGATGATGTCGATCAAGGTGAGGTACTTCTCGTGATCGCGCCGCATCCGCGTCGCCTGATCGGGGAAGGTCAGACGGTCCGAGTAGGGATTCAAGACTTCCAACGGCTTCAACAGGCGCTGCGCGTTCTGGTGCAGCCGTTGCAGCTCCTTCCTCTTCGCCTTCCTCGCGATGCCTTCGAGCGTTCGCTTGTCACGTTGCAGCCGGTGGATGGCCTGCGTCTGCTCGCGCGACTCGTCCACCGCGAGCACGAGACAGCGGTTCTGCAGCTCCGGATCGATCTCGGCGGCGGTGGTCGTGGTGAAGAGCATCACCGGGCCCTCCACCCGGTAGGGCTGCGCCACGAGATTGCCCGTTTGCGGGTCCTTGCCGGTCGAGGCGATGGTGAGCTCGCCCTCCGAGTGCAGGAGCTTCAACGCGTAGGCCGCGCGCGCGGCACCCGCCTCCTCCACGATCGCGAGGATCTTGTGCTTCAGGTCCTCGCCGTAGAAGAGCGCCTGCCCCGTCATCGCGGAGTACTTCACGCGCTCCTCTTCCGGCATCATCGCGAGCACCGCATCCATCAGCGCCGATTTGCCCGCCGCGCTGGAGGACTGCACCAGCACGGCTAAGGGCGAGTCGAGCTTGCGCGAGGTGGCGGCGAGGTAGGCGACGAGCTTGTTCGTGCGCTCACCGATCAGTCCGCAGGCGGTCAGGTCCTCGAGGCTGCGCTCGACGAGCCGCGGCGAGCGCAGCAGCGCCAACGCCGCCTCGCGCTCGGGCTCGGCCATCGCAACCGCGAGGGGCTCTTTCGGTTGCAGCGCACGCTTCAATTGCTCATCCTGCAAGAGCTCCAGCTTCAGGAACACGCGCCCGAGATCGGCAGTGAGGACCTCCCCCTTCACCTCCAGCTCGCGCGCGGCCTCGGTGGCGTAGCCCGTCACCTGGCGCTGGCTCGCGAGATTCACCGTGTCCACGTAGAAGCGATTCCCGCGGCGCGCGAGCACGTTCACCTTCATTTCCAGCCCCGGACTCTTCGGCAGCCCGCGCACGCGATACTTGCGATCACCGAAGGCGAAGAGGATCTCGTTCTCGCGCACTTCGACCTCGCCATCAGTTGCCCCCGGCGCCGGCGGCATGGGCGAGGCGGCGATCGGCTCGGCCGGCTGCGATGCCGGCGACGGTGCCGGGTTTTCCTCTTTAGCTGCTACTTCAGCAGCTAAAGAAGAAGCCGCGGGCGCGTCCGTGAACGCAGGCCGCACCTCGGCGACGGGCTGCGCGCTCGGTGCCGTCGCCGGCGCCGCGCCCTTGCCAAGCCACACGCTCTTTCGAATCGCGACACCGAGCGATT
>JAABRB010000424.1 GCA_011391185.1 Betaproteobacteria bacterium | reverse complement strand
GTCGAATGCCTGCATACCCCATTTCACGAACTGGTAGCGCTCCGCGTTCCGCTCGAACTCGAGCTTCATGTTGAGGTCGAGCGCGTTCCTGGCGCCGTAGTGGTCGATCTGCACCGAGTGATCGACGACGAGATCCACCGGCACCAGGGGCTCGATGAGCTTCGGGTTCTTGCCCATCCGCTGTGCGACGCCGCGCATTGCCGCGAGATCCGCGAGCAATGGCACGCCGGTAAAGTCCTGCAACAGAATGCGCGATACGACAAACGGAATCTCTTCGGTGCGGCGGGCTTTGGCCTTCCAGCCGGTGAGCTGTCGCACGTGCGCTTCGGTGATCTTCTTTCCGTCGCAGTTTCGCAGCACGGATTCGAGCAGGATGCGAATCGACACCGGCAGTCGCGAGATCCTTCCGACTCCGGCCTTCTCGAGCGCCGGCAGGGAATGGAGCTCGCCCGTCCGGCCCGGCGCGATGTCGAACTGCTGCAGCGCATTGAACGTGTTCTTGGGCATTTCCTAGCTTCCCTTCCTGCCGTGTTTCGATTGTCGGTATTGTGCGAATTCCATGTTCCGGTAGCTGCCCGAGGCGACGAATTCGGCAAGCAGCATGAATTCACCCGGATCCTTGATCCGTCCCACCTGCTTCACTACGGGCTTCCCGTCGAGATCGTAGAAGATGAATGTCGGCGTTCCCCGGATCGGCACCGACCTGGCGAATTCCTTCTCGGTCCACTCGTTGCCCTGGAAATCCGTGATCGTGAGCGCACCGAGGGTGTCGAGCGGCAGGAGCACGAATCGTTCGCGGTAATAGGCTTGCACGTCCTCGCGCGAAAGGATGTTCGCTTTCATCCACTGGCAGGCGGGGCAATCCTCGAAGTGATACATGACCAAGAGCCCCCGCTTTCCGGCGCGCTTTGCCTCCGCAAGCTCGGCCTGGAAGTCGCCGAGGAACGGCTGGAAGAAATGGTCCATCGGATCGCGCGCGTGGGTCGTTGCGCTTGCGGCGAGCAGCGTGGCGCCCAGGGACAAGGCAAGGAGCAGGACGCGAAAAGTTCGGGCGACAGTTCTCATGGCGCAGGGGATTCCGGTTCGGTCGTGCCGGGAAACGAAGCGATGCCGCCCGTCATTTTACGGGCCGCGGGCGGCTGGCGGTAGGTGGGTCGCTGCGGCCCGCCCGGATTACGGGCGGCTAGCTCTTCGGGTAGGGCAGCCTGAGGCAGCGATATTCCGCGCCGGACGCGCTGCGTTTGACGGACAGGGCCGCAAGCCCGCCCGTGCCGGCACTCAGGGAGCGGACGAAGAGCGGCTGGCCGCCCTCGGGGCTCAGCTGGACCCAACCGCCATCGCCCGGGGAAACGCGTGCCATGCCCGACACCTCGCGCGCGAACCCGTCCACTTCGACGAGGTCGGTCCGTGTTCCGCCGTCCTTTTCGTGCGCGACCCCGATATAGAGGATCGGGGGCGTTTTCGAACCTACATGCTCGGGGAGCCGGCACTCCCACGCCCCGGCCATGAACTGGACCGGCTCCTGGGCCAGCACGGGCGTCGCGGTCGCCGCCAGGAGCGCCGCAATCATCGTTGCGCGTTTCTGCATATCCGCCTCCGTCTGTTGCCTGCCGCGCCCTGCGGCGATGCACCGAGTTTACTCCGGCCATGCCCCTGTCATGGCGCCGGCGGCGCGGTCAGGGGAAAAATGCCCTTTCCGCCGCGCGCGGGATCGCCGTACCCGTGACGCGCGCCTTCTGCAGCAGCTCCCAGTAGTAACGGTAACTCGCCCGGTCATGAAGTTCCCCGGCATGCTGGATGGGACCCCAATCGGCCGCCTGGGCCGCGAGCAGGATGGCGGCCGCATCCCGCACCTCCGTCAGATCGGGTTTCATCGCATCCACGATCGGCTCGATCTGGGCCGGATGAATCGAGTACATGCGCAGGAACCCGAACTCGAGGCGGGCGCGGCGCGCATCCGATCGGATCTGGGCCGTGTCCTTCAGGTCGAGGGTCACGCTGTGTGCCGGGACGATCCCGTTCGCGAGCGCCGCCGCGACGAGGTCCGCCTTGGCGCGCACCAGCAGGGGGTGCTCGAACTGGCCGGGCGATCGCATCGCCGATGCCGGAATCGCGCCGTGGTGGCCGGACACGAAATCGAGCAGGCCGAAGTCGAGTGTCTGCATCCCCGGCAACGCGGCAATCTCGAAGGCCTCGCGCAGGGCGCCGTGCGTCTCGACGATCACGTGAATCGGAATTTCTCGCCGCACGCCTTGCCGGGCCGCCACCTGCCGGACGTGATCGATCATCTCGGCGACCTGCGCGGCGGCGGTCGGCTTGGGCAGGGTGACGTAGGCAAGGGCCTCGCCCGCGCCGCCGACGAGGATTTCGACGTCGCGCCGCCAATGCGGATGCGACGGATCGTGAATGCGGACGCCTGCCCGGTGGTGCCGGTTGGCGGATCCGCACAGTACGCGCACGATCATCTCCGCGTGCTCGGTCTCCCGGCCGGTCGGCGCGCCGTCCTCGCAGTCGCAGGTCAGATCGAAAATCGGTCCGAGCCGGTTCTGGTGCTCGAGCGCCTTGACGATCAGTTTTTCCGAGCCTGCATAGTGCTCGCAGGACGGGATCACCGGAAACGGCTTTTCGCCCTTGAAGAGGGCTTCGTCTGGGTGAACGGCCACGCTTGTGCGGGGGAGGGGCGAATAAGGGATGGGGCGGGCAGCAACGCCGCCCGTTTCTCGTGCGCTATCCGAGCAGATGCTTGACGCCGTCCCGCTCCTCGAGCAGTTCCTTGAGCGTGTGATCCATGCGCTCGCGGCTGAACGCGTCGATCTCGAGTCCCGGGACGATCTGATAGGCGCCGGGCGTGCAGGTCACGGGGAAGCCGTAGATGACGCCCTCGGGAATTCCGTACGCGCTTCCGTCCGACGCGATGCCCATCGTCACCCATCCTCCGTTGGTGCCGAGCACCCAGTCGCGCATGTGGTCGATCGCGGCGTTCGCGGCGGAGGCGGCCGAGGAGGCGCCGCGTGCCTCGATAATGGCCGCGCCGCGCTTGCCGACCGTCGGGATGAACGCGTCCCGGTTCCATTTCTCGTCATTGATCAGCGACATGACGGGTTTCCCGCCCGCGGTGGCAAACCGGTAATCCGGATACATCGTCGGGGAGTGATTGCCCCAGACCAGCATCTTCTCGATACCGTCGACCGGGACGCCGATCTTCGCCGCGACCTGCGAGACGGCCCGATTGTGGTCGAGGCGCATCATCCCGGTGAAGTTGCGGGGGTCGAGGCCCGGTGCGCTGCGCATCGCGATCAGCGCGTTCGTGTTGGCCGGGTTGCCAACGACCAGGACCTTGACGTTGCGACTTGCGGCGGCATCGAGCGCCTTGCCCTGCACCGTGAAGATGGCCCCGTTCGCTTCGAGCAGGTCCTTCCGCTCCATGCCTTTGCTGCGCGGGCGCGCGCCGA
>JAABRB010000423.1 GCA_011391185.1 Betaproteobacteria bacterium | reverse complement strand
TGGGCGAGGACGCCAAACTCGCCTCCAATATCGACGCATCGCTGGAGGCGGTCGAGGAAATCCTCGGCGCATTGCTCGACATTTCGCGCCTCGATACCGGCGCGATGAAGCCGGATCTCTCGAGCTTCGCTATCGACGAAATTCTGAGCCAGCTCGAGGTCGAGTACGCTCCGCTCGCGGCGGATAAGGGGCTCAAGCTCACCTTCATACCGTCCTCGCTCGCGGTGCGAACCGACCGGCGGCTGCTGCGCCGGCTGTTGCAGAATCTCGTCTCCAATGCGGTCAAATACACGCCCAAGGGACGCGTGCTGGTCGGCTGCCGGCGGCGGCGCGGCCGCGTTCGCATCGAGGTCACCGACACCGGGCTCGGCATCCCCACCTCGAAGCAGAAGATCGTGTTCAAGGAATTTCAGCGGCTGGATCAGGGCGCCAAGGCGGCGCGCGGCCTCGGCCTCGGTCTTTCGATCGTGGAACGCATCGCCCGCATCCTCGATCACAAGATCGGCCTGCGCTCGGCGCCCGGCAAAGGCTCGACATTCTCCGTCGAAGTGCCTGTCGCGGCCGCGGTCGCCGGCAAGGCCGCCGCACGGCCCGCGGCGGCGGTCCCGGCGACACCGCTCGAGGGCATTATCGTGCTCTGCATCGAAAACGAGCCGCAAGTACTGGCCGGCATGGAAGCGCTGTTGTCGAGATGGGGCACGCATGTGCTCGGCGCATCCGATCTCGAAGCGGCGCTTGCCCTGATCAAAAAGAGCGGTGTGCGGCCCGACGTGCTGCTCATCGATTATCACCTGGATGAGGGCAACGGCGTCGAGGCCATCGTTCGGCTCCGGCAGGATTTCGGAGTGGACCTGCCGGCGGTGCTGATCACCGCCGACCGTAGCCCGCAGGTACGCGAGCATGCGCGTACGATCGATGTTCTCGTGCTGAACAAGCCGGTTAAGCCCGCGGCGCTCCGCGCCTTCCTCGCGCAATGGCGCGTTGCGCGCCCTGCGGCCGAGTAGGCTCGCTCAATCGGTCAACTGACCGGCTGCGACCACTGTCCGACTTCGATCCTCGACGCCGCGATCACCGCCTGCGTCCGGCTTTCGACTCCGAGCTTCTGCAGGATCGCCGAGACGTGCGCCTTCACCGTCGCCTCGGATACGTCAAGCTCGTAGGCGATTTGCTTATTGAGCAGCCCTTCCGACAGCATCATCAACACCCGCACCTGCTGCGGCGTGAGCGTCGAGAGCCGCTGCACCAGATCGCGCGTCGCCTTGTCGGAGCCTGCGGAAAGATCGACGTCGGGCGGCGTCCACACTTCTCCCGCCAGCACCTGGCGGATCGCCTCGCGCATGATATCGACGCTGAGCGTCTTGGGCAGGAAACCGGACGCGCCGAATTCCATGCAGTGCCGGATGACGTCCGGCTCCACGGTCGCCGAGACGACGACCACTGGAACGCCGGGAAACTGCGCCCGCAAATAAAGCAGACCGGAAAAGCCGCGCACGCCCGGCATCGCAAGATCAAGCAGCACGAGATCCATGTCCGCTTCGCGCTCGAGCAATTTCTGCAATTCGTCGAAGCCGCCCGCTTCGTAGATTTTCGCCGCGCTGAACTGCGCCGATACCGCGGCCTTCAGCGCGCCGCGGAATAGCGGATGGTCGTCGGCGATGACGAAGCGGTAGGGCGCGGACGCTTCCAAGGAACCAACCTCCCTGCCCTGCGCGGGCGGTGCGGGGAATATAGCGCAGCCCAAGCCATTTCTTCGGTCGTAAAGGAGCGCGCCTAAACCTCGAAAATCGGGGGACGGGGAGCATAGCTTTCGTCTTGCCAGGGTGCGATGCGGGACTGCGAGCGTGCGGTTCCGGTTCCCGCGGCACGAGAAAATCTCTAGCCGATTCAATCGCTTATTATCAAAGGGGGAGCCGAAAGTCGTATAGGGAGGCTGGTTAACGCGGTGTTAATGTTTTGGGCAAGGACCCGCGCCGAAACGAAACGAAGCGTGGGCCGTGATTTTCGGAGGCGGCGCCTTTCGGTTCTTAGAAATCCGGCAGACGGCGTCTCCTCGACTCGAGGTAGGGGCGATGCGGCACGGCTGTGCCGCGAGCCGCAGCGCATAGGAGGGCTTGAGCCAATGTCAAAAGAAAACGACGAAGCGCACTGGCAGAAGACGACCAGGCTGATGTTCATCCATCTCGGGGTCTGGGTCTTCTTCGGCTACATCATCCACATGTTCGTCAACCAGCTGAACTTGATCACCATTCCGGTGCTCAAATTCCCGCTCGGCTTCTACATGGCCGCGCAAGGCTCGCTGATCGTGTTCGTGGTCATGCTGTTCATGTTCGCCAGACAGCAGGACAAGATCGACCGCGAATTCGGCGTGGCCGAAGACGACTGAGGGGGAACAGAAAATGGCTACTCAAACTACATCTGCGGATGCCTTCTATAAACAGCTAGGACGGATGTACGGTACCTATACCGGCACCTTCATCGGCTTCATCCTCCTCCTCGCGCTCTTCGAATATATCGGCGTACCAAACCGGGTCATCGGTTACCTGTTCGTGTTCTTCACGCTCGCGGTCTACGCGATCATCGGCGTGATGACGCGCACGGCGCAGGTTTCCGAGTATTATGTCGCCGGCCGGCGCGTGCCGGCCTTCTACAACGGCATGGCGACCGGCGCCGACTGGATGTCGGCGGCGAGCTTCATCGGCATGGCCGGCACGTTGTTCCTGTTCGGCTATGACGGCATCGCCTGGGTGCTCGGCTGGACCGGCGGCTTCGTGCTGGTGTCGATCCTGATCGGACCGTACCTGCGCAAGTTCGGCGCCTATACCGTACCCGACTTCATGTCGTACCGGTTCGGCGGTAACTTCGCCCGCTTCCTGGCGGTGGTCGTGCTGGTGGCCGCGTCCTTCACCTATGTGACGGCGCAGATCTACGGCACCGGCATCATCGCCTCGCGCTTCCTCGGCATGCCCTTCGAGCTCGCTGTGTTCGCCGGGCTGGTCGGCATTCTGGCCTGCGCGATGCTCGGCGGCATGCGCGCGGTGACCTGGACGCAGATCGCCCAGTACATCGTGCTGATCATCGCCTACCTGACGCCGATCGTGATCCTGTCCACCAAGCGTTATGGGATTCCGATCCCCGAGCTCACCTACGGGACGGCGATCGCGGAAATCACGGTCCGCGAAGCACAGATGGTGAAGGACGGGCTTGCGATACTGTGCACGGCCGCCTCATGTCCGGCCGGCTCGCTCAAGCCGCACATCCAACCCTTCATCAACTACAGCCCGCTCAACTACTTCGGCATCATCTTCTGCATGATGGTGGGCACGGCTTCGCTGCCGCACATCCTGATGCGCTACTTCACCACCCCGTCGGTGCGTGAAGCGCGCCAGTCCGTAGCGTGGTCGCTGCTCTTCATCTTCCTGCTCTACTTCTCGGCGCCGGCCTACGCGGCGTTCTCGAAGCTGG
>JAABRB010000422.1 GCA_011391185.1 Betaproteobacteria bacterium | reverse complement strand
GGTCCGCCAAACACGCCCTCGGTGCCCTGTGGCGTGCGTGACTCGAAGATCACTTTCACGCTGCCCTGCTTCTCGAGCATCGTCATGATCGGATCGACGTTCGATATCGCGTCCACCTGTCCGGTCTGGATCGCCGCCATCGCGGCGGAACCGGTGCCGATCCCGACGAACGAGACGTCCTTCGGGCCAAGGCCACCCTTCTCCAGAACGTAGTTCGCGAACATGTTCGTGCTCGATCCCGGGGCCGACACGCCGATCTTGAGCCCCTTCAGATCCTTGGGCGACTTGTAGTTCGGAACCTTGGCGGTGGACACTCCGATCGAGATCTGCGGCGCCCGCCCCTGCAGCACGAACGCCTGAAATTTCTGGCCGCGTGCATGCATATTGATGGTGTGCTCGTACGCACCGGATACGACGTCCGCGCTCCCGCCGACCACCGCGCGCAGCGCAGCGGAACCGCCCTTGAAGTCGCTGATCTTGACGTTGAGTCCCTCATCCTTGAAGTAACCGAGTTGCTCGGTGATCGTGAGTGGCAGGTAGTACAACGCCGCCTTTCCGCCGACGGCGATGTGAACGTCGGGCTTCTCCGGCTTGCCCTGCGCCGCTGCAAGACCGGCGACGGCGAGTGCGAGCAACGCGCATGCGTAGCGAATCGAATTCGACATGATCCCCTCCATGACTTCTGCGGTCGCCCGCGCGGCGCCTCGATCGCCAGACATCCTGGTCGAGTCGGCCGAATTGATTGGGTCGGTGCTGCAACGAATCGGCGCAAATGCTCACACAGCGACCCCCGACTGTCAACGCGCGGAGCGCGTTGAGTGTCTTATAGGAGGGATCGCTGGAGGGATAGCTGGTTGGGTCGGTCGGGGACGCGAAATGCCTCGGTATCGAGTCCCGTACGGCCCCCGCTCTCCAGCCCGACCTTGCGGCAGGCCCGCTCGAAACGCCGGCGAATAAGTTCGGCGTACTCCCCGGTTCCCTCCATCCGGGAGCCAAACCGCGGGTCGTTTTCTCTGCCCCCGCGCAAGTCGCGGATTCGCGCCATGACCCGGCCGGCGCGGAGCGGATAGTGCCGCGCCAACCAGTCCTTGAAGAGTCCTTTCACCTCGTAAGGAAGCCGGATCACGATGTAGCCCGCACAGATTGCGCCCGCCTGCGCAGCGGCCTCCAGGATGGATTCCAGGTCGCCATCGTTGAGGAACGGGATGACCGGTGCCACAAGGACTCCGCACGGCACCCCGGAGGCCGTCAGCCGCTTGATCGCCTCGAGCCGTCGATAGGGTGCCGATGCGCGCGGTTCGAGTCCGCGGGCGAGCTCACCGTCAAGACTGGTCACCGAAAGAAAGACCCGCGCGAGGCGCTTCGTTGCCATCGGGGCAATCAGATCGACGTCGCGCTCCACGAGGGCGTTCTTGGTGACGATCGTGAACGGATGCTGAAACTCGCATAGCGTTTCGAGGATCGAGCGGGTGACGCGGAGCTCACGCTCGGCGGGCTGGTAGGGATCGGTGTTCGCGCCAAGCGATATCGACCTGCAACGGTAGCCCGGCGCGGAAAGCTCCTTGCGCAACAGCTCCGCCGCGTTGGTCTTGGCGAAAATCCGGGTCTCGAAGTCGAGACCGGGGGAGAGGCCGAGGTACGCGTGGCTCGGCCGGGCATAGCAATAACTGCACCCATGCTCGCATCCGCGATACGGATTGATCGACTGCTCGAAGGGGACGTCGGGCGACTCGTTGCGAGCGATGATCGATCTTGCGACTTCCGGAGTGATCACCGTGTCGAGGCGCGGAGGCACCTCCTCCTCGCGCGCCCAGTCGTCGTCGATCGCCTCTCGCACCGCGGACTCGTATCGGCCCTCGATGTTGGAGGGCGCGCCGCGGCCTTTCGTCAGGCCGCCGCGGTCGCCGCGGGTCGTCTTGAGCGCCATGCGATGTCACCAGGCCCTGCAGGAATACTGGTATTCTATCCAGTATCCGGCCGGTCGGCTAGATCGCCTTGCGCTCGCGCAGCGCAACGATCTCGCTTTCGGAGTACCCAATCCGGGCAAGGACCTCGCCGGTATGCTGGCCGAGCGCAGGACCGACCCATTCGAGGTCCCCGGGGGTGTCCGAGAGCTTGGGTACGACACCCGGCACACGCAGCGGCGTCCCGTCCGGGAGGGTGGCCTGCCTGATCATGTCGCGCGCCAGATACTGGGGATCGGCAACGATGTCGGCGATGCTGTAGATCTTGCCGCTCGGAACCTGTGCGTCCGCCAATACCTTCAGGACGTGGTCCACGGCGTGCTGGCCCGTCCAGGCGCCGATGGCCTCGTCGAGCTCATCCCTGCGTTGCGCACGTCCGGCGTTGTCCGCGAGACCGGGATCATCGGCGAGATCCTTGCGCCCCATCACAATCATCAGGCGCTTGAAAATGCTGTCGGCGTTCGCGCCGATCACCACATGGTGCGCATCCCCCGTCAGGTAAGTGTTCGACGGCACGATACCGGTGAGATTGCTTCCGGTGCGCTCGCGGACGGTCCCGAAAAGATCGAACTCCGGCAGCGTGCTCTCCATCATGTTGAACACGGCCTCGTACAGGGCGACGTCCACCACCTGCCCCTTGCCGCCATTCGCCGTACGATGATGCAACGCCATCAGCACGCCGACGACCCCGTGGAGCGCCGCGAGCGAGTCTCCGATCGAGAGGTTGAGCCGCACCGGCGGGCGGTCCGGAAAGCCCGTGACGTAGCGCATGCCGCCCATGGATTCGGCGATCGCCCCAAACCCGGCGCGTTCCCGGTAGGGTCCGTTTTGACCGTAACCCGACATCCGCAGCATGATCAGCCCCGGATTCTCCCGCACCAACTCTGCGTAACCCAAGCCCCATTTCTCGATCGTGCCGGGCCGGAAATTCTCGATTACGATGTCCGCATCGCGCGCCAGGCGCCGCACGATTTCCTGTCCCTCGGGCAGGCGCAGATTCGCCGTCACAGACTTCTTGTTGCGTGCCTGGACATACCACCAGAGGGAAGTATTCTTGTAGAGCGTGCGCCAGCTGCGCAGCGGATCGCCGCCGTCCGGCGGCTCGATCTTGATCACTTCGGCGCCGAATTCGGCGAACATCTTTCCGGCGAATGGACCGGCGATGAGCTGTCCGAGCTCGATCACCCGGAGACCTTCGAGCGGTTTCTTCGCCATAGCCCGGTCAGCTCACGCCTTGAAATGCCGGACCGGCGATGAGCTGTCCGAGCTCGATCACCCGGAGACCTTCGAGCGGCTTCGTCGCCATCGTCAATGCGCCTCAGGCCGGGCGACGTTCGTAGTACGCCTGCGCAAGTGTCCCGATGTCCACATATTCGAGCTCGCCGCCAACCGGAACCCCGCGCGCAATGCGGCTGACCTTGAGGCCGCGCTTGTGGAGCATCTCGGTGACGTAGTGGGCAGTCGCCTCCCCCTCGTTGGTAAAGTTGGTCGCGATCACGACC